>JBOIFK010000266.1:0-8784 GCA_050741585.1 Nitrosospira sp. | reverse complement strand
TGACATTCCTTTCCCGCAGCGGGAAGTGCGGCTGGTGCGGCCAGGCAAATTGGAAAATTAGTCCAGGACCAGCCCTGGCGACGAGCAATCGCCCGAATGCTTATGCCGTCTTTTTCTGTATGAACTCGATCTTGTAACCGTCCGGGTCTTCCACGAAGGCGATCACGGTAGCGCCATGTTTCATTGGTCCCGCTTCACGCGTAACCTTGCCACCGCGCTCTTTTACATCCTCGCAGGTCTGGTAGGCATTGTCCACTTCGATGGCAATGTGTCCGTAACCCGTGCCCAAGTCATATCTTTTCACATCCCAGTTGTGGGTTAATTCCAGAACCGCGCCATTCGCTTCGTCCTGATAGCCGACAAAAGCCAGGGTAAATTTTCCCTCGGGATAATCCCTTCGGCGCAGCACTTTCATCCCAAGCACATCGGTGTAGAAAGCAATGGATTTTTCCAGGTCGCCAACTCGCAGCATGGTATGTAGGATACGCATTTAAATTTCCACCATCGTTAAAGTTCCACCATCTCAAAGTCTTCCTTACGCGCGGCACATTCCGGACAGGTCCAGTTCATCGGCACGTCTTCCCACCTCGTGCCGGGAGGAATGCCTTCTGCCGGCGATCCCTCAGCTTCGTCGTATATGAAGCCGCAAATAAGGCACATGTAACAACGGTAAACGCGGCCTTCGGTAGTGGGCATAATGAGAGTAATTTGGGTTAAAATGCCATTTTACGGTATTAGCCTATGTCTCAGCCACCCCCTATAGTACTTTCTTTCGCTGCTAGCGACTCCAGTGGAGGTGCCGGTGTCCAGGCTGATATCCTTACGCTTGCCAGCATGGGCTGCCACCCCCTGTCAGTGATTACAGCCATTACGGTGCAGGATACCGCCGGAGTGGATGATGTCATGGCGCTGGATCCGGAATGGGTGGCGGATCAGGCTCGCGCAGTTCTGGAAGACATGCCGGTACATGTTTTCAAGATCGGCATGCTAGGCAGCGTTGAAATCATTACAGCCATTGCCGAGGTGATTTCCGATTACCCCAACATTCCGCTGGTGCTGGATCCGGTGCTTGCCTCGGGTCGCGGGGACGAGCTTGCCACCGATGATATGGTGATGGCGATGCGCGAGCTGTTACTTCCCCAGGCGACCATCATCACCCCTAACAGCATGGAAGCGCGGCGACTCGCGCAGGATGACGAGGACGACTACGGCACGCCCCCTTTGAGCCAGTGCGCAGGCCGGCTTTTGCATATGGGCTGCGAATATGTGCTAATCACCGGGACCCATGAAAATACTTCACAGGTCATTAACAACCTGTATGGAACCGATGGCCTGATGCGTACAGATTCGTGGCAGCGGTTGACGGGTTCATACCATGGATCGGGCTGCACGCTTGCATCGGCCATCGCTGCTGCGCTTGCCAATGGGCTGCCTATCACGGAGGGGGTGTTTGAAGCGCAAGAGTATACCTGGCAGTCGCTAAAATCCGGTTTCCGTCCGGGAATGGGACAGTATCTGCCAGACCGGTTATTCTGGGCCCGCGATGAAGCCGGTGCCCCGGATGGAGATACGGCGGATGATGCGGCCGGGAATTGACGGTTTATATGCAATCACACCGGATTCGGACGACAATTCCAGTCTGGTTACGATGACGCAGCAAGTATTGACAGGCGGAGCGCGGCTGCTCCAGTACCGCAACAAGATAGCGAATTGCGCACTTCAATTGGAACAGGCGCGTTTGCTTGCCCGTCTTTGCCGAAAATTCAGCGTTCCCTTCATTATCAATGATCATCTTGATCTTGCCGTTGAAGTCGGTGCTGACGGCGTGCATCTGGGGCAGGCGGACGCTTCTGTAAGCGAAGCGCGGCGCAAGCTGGGACATGGAAAAATTATTGGAGTCTCATGTTACGACCGGCTGGAGCTGGCCGTCGAAGCCCAGCGTGAAGGTGCGGATTATGTCGCGTTCGGCGCTTTCTTTGCTTCCGTCACCAAACCTGGCGCAGCAGCCGCGTCCATCGAATTGCTGCGTCATGCAAAGCAGAAACTGCATACTCCCGTTGTTGCTATCGGTGGTCTGACTCCGAACAATGCCGCAGAGCTAATCCATCTAGGCGCGGATGCGGTGGCAGCGAGCAACGCGCTGTATGGTGCCGGGGATATCCGATCTGCGAGTGAGAAATTTTCACGATTATTTAACCAGGGCATGTATTCCATTCCTCATAATTATGAGTTATCAAATGACCTCACGTAACCAGCAATTATTTGAACTCTCCCAGGAATATATCCCTGGCGGCGTTAATTCTCCGGTGCGCGCCTTTAAGTCGGTAGGCGGTACGCCCGTATTTTTCCAGCGTGGGCAAGGCGCTTACGTATGGGATGCGGACAATAAAACTTATATTGATTACGTTGGCTCCTGGGGGCCGTTAATTCTTGGCCATGCTCATCCCGATGTGATCAAGGCGGTGCAGGCAGCGGCGCAAAATGGATTGACTTTTGGGGCGCCCACCGAGGCGGAACTCGAAATCGCGAAGCTATTATGCCAGCTGGTTCCTTCAATTGAGCAGGTGAGGCTGGTGAGCTCGGGAACTGAAGCGACCATGAGCGCCATTCGTCTTGCACGAGGCTACACTGGCAGAAGCCGCATTATCAAATTCGAAGGTTGTTATCATGGTCACGATGATGCCTTGCTGGTGAAGGCAGGTTCCGGAGCATTAACTTTCGGTCACCCAAGTTCCGCCGGGGTTCCGGCAGGAACCACTTCCAGCACCGTGGTGCTGGATTACAACGATCTTGTCAATGTGGAACAAGCGTTCAGTCAATTTGGTGAAGAAATTGCCGCGGTCATTGTCGAACCGGTGGCGGGCAATATGAATCTGGTAACGCCACAACCCGGCTTCTTGTCAGCCTTGCGCGAATTGTGCACCCGACACGGCAGCGTGCTGATCTTTGATGAAGTGATGACAGGTTTTCGGGTGGGATTGAAGTGTGCCCAAGGGCTCTATGGTATCAAACCCGATCTTACGACGCTTGGCAAGGTGATCGGCGGTGGTATGCCAATGGCGGCCTTTGGCGGCAGGCGGGACATTATGCAGTACCTGGCCCCCCTAGGGCCCGTGTACCAGGCGGGTACGCTTTCCGGCAATCCTGTTGCGGTGGCTGCGGGGCTTGCCACACTGAAACTGGTGCAAATGCCGGGATTCTACGAAAAGCTTGGCGCAGCCACCCGGCAGCTCACTGACGGCCTGGCTGCGGCCGCTAAAAAACACGGTGTCGTTTTTTGCGCACAGGCGATGGGTGGTATGTTCGGCCTCTATTTTCGGGAGAATTCGCCGGCCAGTTATGCTGAAGTGATGAGCTGCGACAAGGAAGCCTTTAACCGCTTTTTTCATGCCATGCTTGCGGAAGGCATTTACTTCGCGCCATCAGCGTTCGAAGCCGGATTTGTTTCCGCGACACACGGCGATGCCGAAATCAGCAAGACACTGACTGCGGCTGAGCAGATATTTGGCACATGGAAGTAAAATCGAACTGGAAGTCCGTTTCAGGCGCTGCCGGACCTGAGGCGAGCCGGCTGCAAAAACGCTTCGATTCACAAGTACAGGTGACTAATCGGCTGGATTGGGCACCACCTCAGACTTGATTTAACGCAATCCGGAAATAAATTCCGATACCTCCTGCATTTCCCTCTCGCTCATGCGTGTAGCGATCATGTGCATCTCGTTATTGGGATCTTTGGTACGCTGCTCGGTTCTGAACGCCCGCAGTTGCGTGGCGACATATTCCGATTGTTGCCCGGCCAGGCGCGGATAATTAGGCGGAAGACCAGCGCCATTTGGGGAATGACAGCCGGCACAGGCGGGCAGGCTGGTTTCAAGGTTGCCGCCCCGATATATTTTTTCTCCCTGTTCCGCCAGCGATTTGTCCCTGGCTACTCCAGGTTTGGGGGCCTGCTGGGCGTAATAAGCGCCGAGATTATTCATGTCCTCCGGTGAGAGCGGCGCAACCATCGCGCCCATAATCGGACTCTCGCGCTCCGCAGGCTTACCGTCCTGCGATTTGAAATTCTTCAGTTGCTTGATGATATACTCGGCATGCTGTCCGGCCAGACTGGGATTTGCGGGAATGGAACTGTTGCCGTCGGCGTTGTGACAAGCCGCACAGACCTGAGTTGCAATTTGCTGACCTTTAGCTGCGTCACCCTGGACCTTCCCGGTCTCGGTGGCGGGTTCGGCGAAAATCTGGTGAGATAGCGCCAGTGCGGCAAATACCGCCACGTTCGAAACTAGCTTCATGCCTTGCATTCCTGAACTCCGGAAAAAATAATATTCACGCTATGAATATTGCATTTTAACAAGGTGAAGACTGGTTAACAACAATATAACAACAATAAACCGCCAACAAATGAGAACATTATTTTTTCTGTTGCTGTTTACCAACGTCGCGTTTGCGGTTTATATGCTTTCGAGACCGGTCTCAAGCGACAGCACACCACCCCCATCGGGCCTTCGGCCGGAAAAAATCAAGCCGGCGCCGGCGTTGGCTCCGGCAACCTGCCTGGAATGGGGAACCTTTGTTGACGCGGATCTGGGACCTGTCGAGGCCGCGATCGCCTCGCAACACCTAGGTGATAAGGTGGCCCGGCAGGAAATGGGTAAAGTTCCGGCCTATTGGGTACATATCCCCCCACTCGGAAGTAAATCCCGCGCGGAACGAAAAAGCGGGGAACTCAAAAGATTGGGAGTCACCAATTTTTCTCACGTCCAGGACGACAGCAAATGGAATAACGCCATTTCAATGGGCTTCTTTGAGGATATTGGAGAGGCGCGAAATTTGCTGGAGACATTAAGAAGTCAAGGCGTGCAGTCAGCAATTATCGGCGCGCGCAACCTCGAACAGGTGAAATTCGTAATACGCGAGCCATCGGAGGACGTCAAAAAGAAAATGACGGAGTTGAAACAGGAATTCCCTGACAGCGAACTTAATACGACTACCTGCCAGCCTGTGAATTGAAGAATCGAAACGAAATTGACCAGGAAGGGTGCCCAGGGAACTTTGAGAGCTAATCATATTTCTATTAGCTAAACTGGCCTAGTAGCAAGAAATATACCACCCTCCATGCCGATCTATACGATGCCTCAAAGTCCACACGTTTTATCCAACTATCGGAAGCTGTTATGACTGTGTCTGTGAAATCACCGCAGGAAATAGAGAAAATGCGGATAGCAGGTAAGCTGGCATCAGAGGTGCTGGATTACATTGCACCTTTCGTCAAAGCCGGGGTTACCACGAATGAGCTTGATGTGCTGTGCCATGATTACATGGTCAACGTGCAAAAGACTGTTCCCGCTCCGCTCAATTACGCACCGCCGGGATATTCGCCCTATCCAAAATCTATCTGCACTTCGGTCAATCATCAGGTATGCCACGGCGTGCCGGGTGAGAAAAAGCTGAAATCCGGCGATATCGTCAACATTGATGTCACCGTTATCAAGAATGCGTACCACGGCGATACCAGCCGCATGTACTACGTTGGCGAACCAGCGGTCCAGGCCAGGCGTTTGTGTGAAATCACATATGAATCCATGTGGCGCGGTATTGAGGAAATCAAGTCAGGCAAACAATTAGGAGACATCGGGCACGCCATCCAGGAATTCGCCGAGAGCCATGGATGCAGCGTGGTGCGAGAATTCTGTGGCCACGGGATCGGCGCAAAATTCCATGAAGAGCCCCAGGTGCTCCACTATGGCCGTGCCGGCACCGGACTGCAACTCAAGGCCGGAATGATTTTCACGGTCGAGCCAATGATCAACGCAGGCAAGGCTCCCATACGCCAGATGGCCGACGGCTGGACCATTGTAACCAAGGATCACAGTTTGTCGGCGCAATGGGAACACACGGTACTGGTCACCGAAATCGGATACGAAGTGCTGACCCTGTCCGCCGGTTCGCCACCGAAGCCCGCCTTTCGCTCCTGATTTCATGAAGAAGCACCATGGCGCAACGCCGCCACGAGCTGTTTTTAATGCCGGAGCGGGCAAGAAGATGCTGCTTCAAGGTCGTGAGTTATTGCACCGGCATTATTGCAGGAATAAAAATAGCACAGCCTTGCTGCGTGATCATTGCCGATTGGTGGATGACATTCTGTGCCGAGTCTGGCGCGAGATGGCAATGCCGGATTCCATCGCGCTATTGGCGGTAGGGGGTTATGGGCGAGGACAGCTTTTTCCTTATTCCGATATTGATCTGCTGGTACTCCTTCCTGCCGGGCAGGACGGTGCCGATGCGGTCGACAATCCGGTTAAATCCCGGCTGGAACAGTGGGTGGGGTCGTTGTGGGATATCGGGCTGGAAGTTGGACATAGTGTTCGCACGCTCGCCGAATGTTCAGAAGAAGCAGACAAGGATATTACGGTGCAAACCAGTTTGCTGGAAGCACGTCAACTCGCCGGGCACCGTCAATTGTTCGGCGAATTTGTGCATGCCATGCAGACTGCGCTTGAGCCGCGCGCGTTCTTCATCGCCAAACAGCTTGAGCAGCAGCAGCGTCACGGCCGATATCACGACGCCACCTACAACCTTGAGCCCAATTTAAAGGAGAGTCCCGGAGGCCTTCGGGATTTGCAGAATATTCTGTGGGTGAGCCGCGCTGCCGGCCTAGGTAAATCCTGGTCGGGTCTCGCCAAGGGTGGATTCATCACCCGGCAGGAAAGCCGCCTCGCACAACGCCATCAAACGATCCTGCAAGACCTGCGCATCCGGCTGCACTATCTCGCCGGAAGACGCGAGGACCGGCTGCTATTCGATTATCAGACTTCGCTCGCCGAAGAGCTCGATATCATCGGCAGGCCGCCACGCCTTGCTGGTGAAATGCTGATGCAGCGCTACTACCGCGCCGCCAAGGCAGTGACACAGATCAATACCATCTTGTTACTTACGCTCCGCGCGGAAATTTTTCCAGCCAAGGTTGCCGTTCCGATTATTATCAATGCGCGCTTCCAGAAGCGCGGAGAACTGCTGGAAGCACGCGACGAGAGCATCTTTCGCCGGGACCCCAGCACGATTCTGGAAAGCACCCTGCTGCTGCAGCGGCATCCGGAGTTGAAAGCACGTAGCGCAGCAACTTTGAGAGCAATGTGGCGGGCCGCCCCGCTCATCAATGCGGCATTCCGGCACAACCCGCGCAATCGTGCCCTGTTCATGAAAATCCTGCACCAGCCACGCGGCCTGACTCGCGAGCTGCGCCTTATGAACCGCTACGGCATCCTGGGACGTTATATCCCGGCATTCGGGCGCATTATCGGCCAGATGCAACATGACCTGTTCCATGTCTATACAGTGGATGAGCATATTCTGATGGTGGTGAGAAATCTTCGCCGTTTCATGGCACCTGAGTATGCCCACGAATATCCATTATGCAGCCGGCTCATACGTGAATTCAAACGGCCGGAAGTGCTCTATCTCGCCGGACTTTTCCATGATATCGCCAAAGGGCGCAAAGGGGATCACTCCATGCTTGGCAAAACGGATGCCAGGCGATTCTGCAGACAACATGACATGTTGCCGGAGGATAGGGATCTGGTGACATGGCTGGTGGAAAATCACCTGGTGATGTCGATCACGGCACAAAAAAAGGATTTGTCCGATACGGACGTGATTAGAGATTTTGCCACGCGTGTGGGGAACGAGCGCCATCTTGTCGCACTTTACCTGGTCACTGTCGCGGATATTCGAGGCACCAGTCCAAAGGTATGGAATGCATGGAAGGGCAAGCTGCTGGAGGATTTGTTCTGGGCGACGCGTCGACATCTGTGCGGCGAGTCGATGCATGCGAAGGATACGCTAAAAAACCGCAGAAGCAAGGCGCTGGAATTATTGCGCCGCGCTGGTGCTCCCCCCGACGCCCATGAGCAACTCTGGTCGGCACTTGATCCCGCTTACCTGCTGCTGCATGAATCGCAGGAAATCGCCTGGCATACGCGTCATTTGGGCCATCGGGTAAAATCGCCGACACCAGTGGTGAAGGCGCGTATTGCGCCCGCTGGAGCAGGCATTCAGGTATTGGTCTACGCTCCCGATCAGAAGGATTTATTCGCGCGAATTTGCAGTTTTTTCGATGGCATGGATTACAACATCGTCGAGTCAAAAATCCATACCACCCGCGATGGCTATGCTCTCGACAGCTTCCTAGTGCTGGACCCTTTCAATGTCGTTGAGCATCACCGCGACGTTATCAGCCTTGTAGAGCATGAACTGGCGCAGCAATTGGAACAGCAAGTTCCACTGAAACCCCCGTTGCAAGGGCGGCTGAGCCGTCATCTCAAGCATTTTCCGATTACGCCGGAAGTCGATATTGAACCTGACGAGAAAGGAGCATACCACGTCCTGTCAATTGTTGCCGGCGACCAACCGGGACTGCTCTCGCGCATCGCGCAGGTACTGGTAAAGTTCGGTGTAAATGTCCATAGCGCCAGGATAAGCACCCTGGGCGAGCGTGCTGAAGATACCTTCCTGGTCACGGGAGAAATACTGAATCAAACGAGAACTTTGATCCATCTGGAAACCGAGTTGTTAAATGCGTTGCAGACTTCAGGCGAGCCAACGCATGCAAAAGCGGAAGGCTCTCCACTGTGAAAGGCCCCCAGTGCGCTCAATGCAAGGTAACGGCTGGCTCGTTCTCCTCGTTCTCGCAGGCGAGGTTTGAGCAGTAATTCTCGTAGATGCCATCGAGAAAACCCCATAACGCTTCACATGCCCGAGTCGTCGCTGCCAGCACTTCAGCCTGCT
>JBOIFK010000265.1:0-5367 GCA_050741585.1 Nitrosospira sp. | reverse complement strand
TCCCTCGTCTGTGTCATTCGGTACTAAAAGATCACCTGCCGCTTTCGACAATACCCGTATTTTGTTTGCCTTGATTCCGCTTTTGACTAGGAAGCTGCGCGCGGCCAGCGCCCGGTTTCGGGCAATTTCGCCGTCCATACTACCGGCTACGACCGCATCGGTGCGACCACGCAAGATAATTTTTTCAGCGTTTTTAGCTGCCTCAACCAGCGTCTTTGAGAACTCTTTATCCAGTGAGAGATTTACACTGTTTTCCGGAAAGTTTACCCAGACAGTGCTGCTCCTGGGGGCCCAATAGCGTTGTTGCGCGCAAGGTAAAAATGAGCCACTTTGCGCGAAGTAAAACTGAACCACTTTCCCATAAAGTTGTGCTTTTGCGCGCGAAGGCCAACGATGCTTTTAAAGGAACAGTGGATGCAACTTCATGTACTCAAGGCTCAGGGCTTGTCACTGCGAGAGATCGCACGACGCCTGGGCATCTCCCGCAATACCGTGGTTCGCTACCTCACAGCCGAGGATGTACCACGTTATAAAAAGCGCGATCCCAGGCTCACCAAGCTTGAGCCATTTCAAGATTTCATTGTGGAGCGAATAAAGGCGGCTTCACCTGACTGGATACCGGCACCGGCACTGTTGCGGGAATTGCGGTGCCGAGGCTATGACGGACAACTACGCAGCTTGCAGGCATTCATGCAAGCGCATAAGCCTGTGCATAAGCCAGATCCGATTGTACGCTTTGAGACCGCACCGGGACAGCAGATGCAGTGTGATTTTGTGGTGTTGCGGCGCGGGCTCGATTCCCTATATGCCTTCACTGCCACGCTGGGTTACAGCCGATGGCGGTGGGTACGGTTTACGACCAACGAGAAGGCAGAGACACTGATCGCCTGTCATCACGCATTGTTCGAGGCACTAGGTGGCGTACCGCGAGAAATTCTGTATGACAATGCAAAGACGATCGTCCACACACGCAATGCCTATGCCGAGGGCCTACCGCTGGCATCCCGCGATACTCGATCTGGCCAGGCGCTATGGCTTTATTCCGCGCCTTTGCCGTCCCTACCGGGCACAGACCAAGGGTAAGGTAGAGCGGTTCCACCGCTATCTGCGAGGCAATTTCTATGTGCCCCTGGTCAGTCGGCTCAAGCAAGCAGGCCTGCGCCTGGACGTGGATACAGCCAACGCGGAAGTGGGCAAATGGTTGCGCGACGTGGCCAATCAGCGCATCCACCCGGTTACGGGCGCTGCGCCGGCGACGCTTCTTGAACAGCGCGAACGAGTGAACCTGCGCCAACTGCCAGCCTTCGCCAAAGCCATACCCATCCCTCCGGTTCGGTGGCCTGTTCCTGATCTCGAATCCGTACTGCAGCATCCGTTGTCGGTCTACCAGCAGCTCCTGACCGAGGTGTGCGCATGAACCTGCAACAGGAACGAATCGATGCGCATTGCCAGATGCTCAAGCTAGAAGGGCTGATGCAATGTTACCACGCTTTGGCGAGCGAAGCGGCGAACAGGGACTGGAGCTTCCTCGATTACCTAGAGCACGTGCTCGCCCATGAACGGGATGCGCGCAAGCTTCGGTCGCGCCAGACGCTGGTGCGCATGGCAGGCTTTCCCGCTATCAAGACACTGGACGATTATGATTACAGTTTCGCGATGGGCGCACCCAGGAAGATGCTTGATGAGCTTGCCACCCTGCGCTTCGTTGAGCGATGCGAAAATGCCGTGCTGCTTGGTCCCTCCGGGGTGGGCAAGACCCATCTGGCCATTGCCATTGGCTATGCCGCCACCCAAGCCGGCATCAAGACTAAGTTCATCACCGCCGCCGATCTCATGCTGCAACTTGAGGCCGCCAGGCGCCAGGAGCGTTACGACGTAGTCTTAAGACACAATGTACTGGGACCGCGCTTGCTGATAATCGATGAGATTGGCTACCTGCCGCTCTCCGGCGATCAGGCCAGCCACTTCTTCCAGATTGTGGCCAAGCGTTATGAACGCGGTTCCATGATTCTGACAAGCAATTTACCGTTTACTCAATGGGATCAGACCTTCGGCGGCAACACGACCCTCACCGCCGCCATGCTCGATCGCATCTTGCATCATGCCCATATCGTACAGATCAAAGGAGACAGCTACCGCCTGAAGCAACAACGCAAGGCCGGGCATGTGCCCGCAACCAAAAACTAAGACTGGTTCAATTTCACTTTGCGCGCCAACGCGCAAAATGGTTCAGTTTTCAATTGCGCTTGACAACTGTTCATAGTCAACGATTCTGGCAAAACCTCTCCGAATATCGAGAGCCGTCGCTAGCGCCAGCGGAAGTTAGTAACCTCTCTTCATGTTCTCCTCCTTTATTTTTTGTTAAAAATGCCAAATTACCTTTAACAGTCATCGGCCGCGTATTTCACGCATCGCTATAAGTACAGCAGTATTAATCCTTATTATGACCGTTGTCCAACCCAGCTTGATATTCAATTAGCAGCAGCATACCCTTGCATTGATAACGCCGACGTTCCTTAGTGATATTTCGTTTTCTTAATGCATATTTTATGGAGACACCGATGACAAAAGTCCTGAGATATGGTGACAGGATCAAACTTCAAAATGGTTACAAAGAATGGACTGGCGGATTTCTCGCTGCTATCGTCCCCGCTGCCGACTTCGCTTATGCCAAGTATGACGTAATGACTACCGAGACCGCGTATTGCGGCAACGGAGAACTCACGTGGTCGATTGAATCGGGCGCGAGCAAAACAGCTGGCACGGAGATAATGAGTGGCGATATCATCCTTATACAGAACCAGCGCACCGCCGGCCGCTCGTATCTCTGCGTGAGCGGATTCTTCTTGGAGTACATGAGCTATAGCGTTCTCACGGTAACGGAAGACCAGCGACCGTTGGAGACTTTGACTTGGCGTATTACGGCAAAATCACCTTCACCAGCGGACGGCAAAGTACGGGAAGGAGAAGTAATTCAACTGCTTAGCGGCGACAAGAATTTCCCGGGGGGGCTATTGGATACTATTGAAGAGATTGTTGCAGGTGGCATGAAATACAACGCCTCCGCTTGCTACAGGGAGCGGCCGGACGTTTCTGCGACTTGGTGGAGAGTTTCTGTGGTGTAGCAGCGAACAGAACTACGCGCCCGGTGCAGCCCCAAGATGATTAGAAATTAAGTAAGATTTCTTGTACGCTTGCGCTGGGTATAGGCGAGCCCCATTAGGCCGAGGCCGATCAATGCGAGTGGAGCGGGCTCAGGAGTGGCGGTAATCGAATCATTGATATTAAACGCTAGAACCTCGTTTGCCCCTCCTATTACTCCGGTCATACCCAGGGTGCCGTTGCGCGCGTCGGAACTGAGGTTGTCAATGATACTGGCTGAAAATCCCGTGTTCGAATCCGTACTTAACGATGTGATCATATCGTCCCATCCAGCAAATAGGAAATCCCCGGAGTGATTCAACAAACTCATGGCATTGCTGACCGTAATATCCGTGTGGAACACCGGGTACTCCGTAATAGTGTGAAGCGCGTTCCCGGATCCCATCGTCGTTGAGCCAAAGCCAGGCCAAAGAGTTGCACCCATCGCCGTGACTGTTTCGCCAATCAGCATGGGTGTTGCCTGCGCGGGGGTTACGAATACAAATAAGTTAGCTGCTGCAAGCATTGCGGTTGCCATTAATGATCTGATCCCAGTCATCTTAATGTCCTTTTGGACTAACCCCCAGTAAGTGTCAGTTGATATCCAGCAAAGTTTGTTTTCCGAGAGGAAGAGCGATCGTTTTTCGTCATCACGAAAATGACAAATATCAATATCAACACCCACTTTACTATATGCCATAAAAGTGGATCCCGTCAACCTCAATTGAACACGAAAGCGTCATTATTCCAGTTTTAGGGTGACATAGTGGAATGTAAAGTTTGGGTCCGGCAGATACCGAATTGCTTTAGCTTATCGACAACGGGGACTTTATCAGCCTGGACCGTGGTTTACACCTGCCAAGCTGAGCTTGTCAGTTATTTTGTGTGTAAGGTCATGAGATGATATTGAAATGGGAGGCACCATGACCGATGCGATGACTACCAGGAGCAGAAAGACTAAGGCGAAGTCCCACAGGCTATTTCCAGATGAACTGATTGACCAATTGCTGGCGCAGGTCCAGGGCAAGGATGCCGAATCGATTCTGGGGGAATCCGGGCTGGCGGGCCAGCTCAAGAAACAATTGGCCGAGCGCATGCTGGCCGCGGAACTGAACCATCATCTCACCACCGAGGCTGCGCAGGCAACTGGCAACCACCGCAACGGCACCAGTCCCAAGACGGTCATCAGCCCAGGCGGCGAGTTGCAATTGGATATTCCACGTGACCGCCTGGCCACGTTCGAGCCGCAACTGGTGGCCAAATACCAGCGCCGTTTGCCCGGCTTCGACGATCATGTAATTAGTATGTACGCGCGCGGCATGAGTGTGCGCTGCTGGAACTGTATGGCCTGCAAGTATCGCCCGATCTGATTTCCACCATTACCGGCGAAGTGCTGGCCGAGGTCGGGCAATGGCAGATGCGCCCGCTTGAGGCTATGTATCCGATTGTCTACTTTGATGCGCTACGGCTGAAGATCCGGGACGAAGGCACGGTCAGGAACAAGGCCGTGTATCTGGCGTTGGGCATCCGGGCAGACGGCCGCAAGGAAGTGCTGGGATTGTGGATCGAGCAGACCGAAGGCGCCAAGTTCTGGCTCAAGGTTTTCAACGAGCTGAGAAACCGTGGGCTGGCCGACATCCTGATCGCCGTAGTCGATGGCCTGCGCGGTTTTCCGGAAGCGATCGAGGCGGTCTACCCGCAGGCGCAAATCCAGACTTGCATCGTTCACCTGATCCGTAATTCGCTGAACCTGGCGAGCTGGAAAGATCGCAAGGGGCTGATTGCTGCACTCAAGCCCATCTATCAGGCCGCTAATGCCGAAGCGGCGACCGTTGCGCTTAAAGCGTTTTCCCAGGGCCAATGGGGACAGAAATTCCCGACAGTGGTGGCGATGTGGCAACGGCAATGGGAGCAGGTGATCCCATTCTTTGCGTATCCGCCCCAGGTGCGCAAAATTGTTTACACCACCAATGCCATCGAAAGCCTGCACATGCAACTACGCAAGATCGTCAAGAATCGCGGCCATTTTCCTAGTGACGATGCAGCCAGCAAGCTCTTGTTCCTGGCCTTGCGCAATATCGAGAAAAACTGGAAGATGCCACATGTGACCTGGAAACAGGCAGCCAACCAATTCGCCATCCTGTTCGGCGAACGTTTCATCAATGCCTTAAATTGATTTTATTGATCCTTAACCCGGCCTCTACACACAGAATTCCTGACGCTACC
>JBOIFK010000264.1:0-3858 GCA_050741585.1 Nitrosospira sp. | reverse complement strand
GGGCCACACCGCCTGGTTCTTCGAAACGTTTGTGCTCGAACCCTATGAAGTTCCATTCAAGCCATTCCACGAAACGTTTCGGGTAATGTTCAGCTCCTATAATGCAAGTGGAGAAACGCACCTCGACGCCAGGCGAGGACTATTCACGCGCCCTGCCCTATCCGTGATCCAAGACTATCACCGAAATGTGGACGAGCGCATGCACCGCATTTTGCACTTGCCCGCCAAGGATGAAATGCTGCATATGCTGACCGTCCTCGGCCTCAATCACGAACAACAGCACCAGGAACTCATCCTGGCCGATATCAAGCATCTGCTGTCGCAGAGTCCGCTGACGCCATGCTATCAAATGCGGGAGAACCCATCATCCGTCCCCGCCAGCCCGATGAAATGGCATGAATTCGGAGAGGGAATTACGGAAATAGGCTACGCTGGCAACGAATTTTGTTACGACAACGAATCACCGCGACATAAGGAATATCTCCAACCCTATCAACTGGCTTCCCGCCTCGTCACTAACGGTGATTACCTGGAGTTCATCGAAGCACGGGGCTATGAAGACTCGGCATTATGGCTATCGGAAGGATGGGACTGGCTCAAGGCCAATCAATATAGCCACCCTCTCTATTGGCATGGCAAAGGCGCCGACTGGCAGGAATTCACGCTCAATGGCGCGCTACCGCTGCATCCCAGCCTGCCAGTCGTCCATATCTCGTATTATGAAGCTGACGCCTACGCACGATGGTCTGGCGCACGGCTGCCTACCGAAGCTGAATGGGAGAACGCGGCTTCCCGGCATCGAATTGCCGGGAACTTCGCCGACAGCGGACATTTCCATCCCGCCGCCTCCGATGCTGCCGGACTTATCCAACTCTACGGGGACGCATGGGAGTGGACGCAGTCAAGTTATTCCGCATATCCCGGCTACAGCCCGGCAAAGGCAAATGCCGATACGCCGATATCGGCTGTCTGGGACAAGGCCGTGGGTGAATACAACAGCAGGTCGATGGTAAACCAGTATGTGCTGCGGGGTGGCTCCTGCGTCACACCGTTAGAACGTATTCGTCCGAGTTTTCGCAATTTTTTTCCCGCCAGTATGCGGTGGCAGTTTTCCGGCATTCGCCTGGCGCGGGATTTCCCCGGACCTGATTAAAAAACCGCGGATGAAGCGGAACTGCGGAAGCGAAATGGCGGTGACGCAAAAAAGCATTTTTCCGGCATCGCCAAATCGGAAAAGAGCCGAACTGCCGGATTCAGGTTGAATCTTGGGAAGGGCGTTAAATAAACCGGAAGTGAATATGCAGAGTATCTCACCCATCAGGCAAGCTTAGCGCATGATTGATTGGGCCCATCTTTTTGGCTTTTCTGTTAATCCAGTCGAGATTTTCATACGGGGAACGGTCATCTATTGGTTCATATTCGTGCTATTCAGATTTCTGCTCCACCGCAACATTGGGGCGATTGCCATTGCGGACGTATTGCTGCTCGTCCTCATCGCAGACGCAGCCAGCAATGCCATGTCCGGCGGTTACGATTCGATCACGGATGGTTGTATTCTTGTTGCCACCATCGCAGGGTGGAATTATTTTCTGGATTGGCTGAGCTTTCATTTCCAGGGCGTTCGTCGTCTGGTGCAACCCCCTCCAGAGGCTCTGATACTGAATGGCAAGATGCAGCGTAAAGCCATGCGGCGGGAATTGATCACTGCGGAAGAACTGCAATCCAAGTTGCGTGAACAGGGTATCGAACAATTCAATGAAATAAAGATTGCCTATCTTGAAGAGGATGGCGAAATTAGCGTGGTACGGCACAATAATAAAGAACCGGACCAGCCTCCTGGCCGCTCACAGAAAAAAAAAGCTTTCTGACACCTTGCTGCAGTTAAGAAATACCGGCGCGCAGGAATATGCGCAAGGTATATGAAGAAGGCAAACAGTTAAGAAAGACCGCAGAGACGACGAACATAAAAGAGGACCATATGCGTGGACTTTTGGATAGCGTATTCAAGCAAGGCGGCCCGCAGGAAGCGGGGGCAGCGCTGGCTGCCGCCGGGCGACGCTACACGCGCCACCAGAAGCGGTGGAGCGCGTCGTGAGAACGCCGGTTAATCCGGCATGCAGGTCGCTGCAAGCGGCAATCCGCGAAGCATTGGAGCAAGTAAGCGCTCCGCAGCCCATCTCGGATGAAGCCATTCACGACGCACGGAAAGCTTTGAAGAAAGCAAGGGCAGCACTACGGCTGTTGCAAGACGGGATGAGCAAGCCAACTTTCCGGCGAGAAAACTCGGAACTCAGGGATGCAGGCCGTTTCCTATCGCCATTCCGTGATGCCAAGTCACTGATTGATGCTTTCGATTCGCTGTATGACCGGTACGAAAACAAATTGCAAGACGTTGAGCTTGCTCCTCTTCGACAGATATTGCACGCAAATCTGACAAAGGCGAGACGCCATTTTTCAGGCACGCCAGCTGAACTGGAAAACTGTATCCGGCTACTCAAGGACTGCATCGCTCTGACAAAAAAACGGGACTTTTCATCTATTCGTTCTGAAACCATTGGTACAGGGCTCCGGCGCATCTACCGGCAGGGTTCCAAAGCCCGCGCTGAAGCTGAGAGGGCTCGAACCCCGGAAGCGCTCCATGAGTGGCGAAAGCAAGTGAAGTATTTGCTTAACGCAGCCGGCGACCTTCACCTTTCCCAAGAAGGCGATGTGGCAAAGACCTTGAAATGGGCCGATCATCTGGCTGACTGTCTTGGAAACGACCACGATCTCACCATGCTTTCACAGGAAATTGCGCGGGGCGCTTATGCGCCCGTTGATGCTGACGTGATAAAAATGCTGCATGCACTGATTGATCGGCGGCGGACAAAATTACAAAAACGCGCGTTTGGCTTAGGAAAAAGACTCTATGACAAGAAGCCTAAGGAATATGTGAAAAATATGCTGAAACAAATTTCTTCGCCCTGATACCGCCAATGGAAATTAAAAGATTGCTCGGAAAAAATGAACCCTGCCGATTGCGGGAAGCGGTCGAAATTAAATGAACGATAAGCAGGCATTGGAATTCCCACAACTTCTGGCCGATACCGCGCGTGCAATTGCACTGAAGCACTTTCGCACGCCTCTGGATACCCGCCGAAAGGCTGATGAGAATCCGGTGACCATCGTGGATGAAAAATCGAAAGCACACTTCCCATATCCCGTTGAAAATTTAAAATTGGCAGCCTGTTCTCATCGTTAGTGGGGTTCCGCACTGAAAACTCCAAACTATCCGGTAAAATTATTTCAGCAATTTCGCTAAGCTGATCAGGAGCAGTCATGAAATTCTCTTCGATTTTAACCGCTCAATCACTGGCATTCGCTAGCGCATTAATTTTCATGGGAGCAGGAGCCACCCAGGCTCAGCTTGTAGGAGGACAACCCGCGCAGGGACAAGGTGGCTCCCTTATTGGTCAGCCCCCCCCTCCGGGACAAAGTGGTACCAAGCCAACGCAGCCCAGTTCTCCTGGCACCGGCTCGACCGGTAGCAGCGACCCCACAAGGGATAAGTTGAACCGGGCGAATAGAGAAGCTGCTGACATCGATCGCGATGGCAGAATAAGTCCGGAAGAGGCTTCCAGAATGCCGCCGGGAACTCCACCGCGGTAGCGGCGGTTCTGCGGGACATACTTCCAGAGCATGGTATTTTCCTGTTTTCAAATACAAAAGGAGTTAACCGATGGCAACGAATAGTTCGAACAAGATAGATGAAGCACAGGCTGAGGCGAGAAGAGCGGCGAATCAAGCCAAGTCCGCCGGCAGGAAGGCAGGCGAAGCCGCCAGTGAGGAGCTCTCCAATCTGAAAGCCGATCTGGGTGA
>JBOIFK010000263.1:0-6668 GCA_050741585.1 Nitrosospira sp. | reverse complement strand
ATTTAAACCGCATTTCAGCTGTGGCTGTATAAATCCAGCCGAATCCAATGCCTGGTCGATTTTTGGCCGCCAATCGCCATCAGGGTCTTCAAATAGCGGCCCGGAACCAATCCAGTCGGAAACCGTGGTGAGCCCGGCAAGCACACGCGCCTGCAACGCGCCTTTCACAATGGGGAAGTCGGTATCCAGGGCCAGTTTGAGTTGCGCCAGTAATTCGGCACGTTGCCTTTGCCAGGGCTCGCCGCCAAATGCTTCACTGGTCGCCTGGTAAAAAGCCAGGTTCGGCGAGAATCCATGATGCTGGCCTAGAATTTCCGGAATATATTTTCCGGCATACTCGGTATCCATCGCCGCCTGGCTGATACCACCATGTCCTCCCCATAATTTCTCAGCCTCGGCGTTAAACGCCTTCAATGCTGAAAGCACTGCCTCATCCTTTTGAGAGAGCGCGGTATAAATTTTTTTCTGGAAAGTCGGGCTGACTTTTCCAATGTCATGGGCAGCGGCAATTAACTCGGCGCCGTCGGGAAACAATTCCGCGCGCAGCCAGTCAGGCATGCGCATTATCATTGCGCGCGCCACTTCACCGACGATCTGGCAATGGCTGAGAACCAGCCGGCCGGGCAATACCTCGCCTTCATCCGTTTTGCGTGATTTTGCCAGGCACCGGGCTAGCGGTAGAGGTGACGAATTAAATGGTACGCGCGATTTTTGCGTGCGGCTTCCAAGCATTGACTCACTCCGTCAAAGATTTACAGTATTCATATTCGTGAAAAGTGGAAGAGTTGCCTTTCAGGAGAATGCGCACTTGGGACGGGTGGTCTCCAATTAACGATCAGTTCCCGGCTACCTTTC
Source organism: Nitrosospira sp. (assembly GCA_050741585.1). Classification (GTDB taxonomy): domain Bacteria; phylum Pseudomonadota; class Gammaproteobacteria; order Burkholderiales; family Nitrosomonadaceae; genus Nitrosospira. Next base: position 5,813 of record JBOIFK010000263.1, on the reverse strand, counting down.
GGCATCACATCTTACGGACTCTGAAGTTAAGGACAATTGGACTTTGGTACGCCTATTGGGCAGGGTATTCCGGGATTCTGGCGCTTGCAGCGCTCAATCATTAAACGGGCCAGTGTCGTTATTCATATGCAACGACGAGCAACGCAGCATGGCGGCAATCTGGTCATTTTTAAGTAGCGATATCTCTGACTCACTACACTAGGATATGATGTGAATGATGCGCACGCATGGATGCTCAACAACCTCTCAAGGAGAGAAAGCCATCGAATGGCGGGCGGCTTCCATCATCAGATCCTGGCTTCCCATGGAAATCCCTGAAAATCGCAACTGGCAGCGCACCAAGATCGTATGCACGCTGGGCCCGGCGACGGATCAGCCCGGTGTCATCGAGCGCCTGATCGGGGGCGGGATGGATGTCGCGCGCGTCAACACATCGCACGGCGACCATGCCGACCATGTGAGCCGCATACGGCGGGTGCGCCAGGCAGCGAAAGCACTTGGGCAGCCGGTGGCGATCCTCGTTGATCTGCCGGGCCCGAAATTTCGCGTCGGCGATCTGCCGGGGGGGTCCCTTGAATTGGCCGAAGGTGCGATAGTCACGCTTGCGGAGGAGGGCGGCGATCCGGGAGAAGGCAATAATCCTTTGCCCGTGCGAAACCGCGAATTGCTCCAGGCGCTTCGTGCGGGGGAATCGGTATTCCTGGTGGACGGCTCGATCGAGCTTCGCGTGACAACGGCCGGGGCGAAGAGTACCGGGAGCGGCGTCGGATGCGAAGTGGTCATCGGCGGTACGGTGCGCTCCGGGTCTGGAGTCAACGTTCCGGAATCAGCCCTGGATACGTTGATTCCGACCGATGACGACCGGCGGCATCTCGCATTCGCGGTATCGCAAGAGGTTGAATGGGTCGGCGTGTCGTTCGTGCAATCAGCCGGCGATATTGCCAGGGTTCGGGCGTGCCTTCCCGCCGGGCCCGGGATGGCGCCCTTGTTGATGGCCAAGATAGAGAAGCGCCGGGCGCTCGCCGATCTTGATGCGATCGTGGAGGCATCCGACGGCGTGATGGTCGCCCGCGGCGATCTGGGTGTCGAAACCGACCTTGCCGGGATACCGATTGTGCAGAAACGCATTATCGCGGCGGCCAACGCGCGTGGTCGCCCGGTCGTCACCGCCACTCAGATGCTCGAATCGATGGTGGAGCATGAGCATCCCACGCGTGCGGAGGTCACGGACGTTGCCAATGCGGTGCTCGATGGGACGGATGCGGTGATGCTCTCGGCCGAGACGGCTATCGGCCGGTCTCCCATTGCGGCGGCGCGGATGCTTTACCGCGTGCTCGCCGCGACCGAAAAAGAGTATGGCGAGCGCATGGCGCTGGAACAAATGCATTCACGCACGGCCGGTCCGCCGGATGATGCCATGAGCTTCGCCGCATGCCTGCTCGCGGCGCGTCTCGGCCTCCGCGCCATCATCGTCCGCGTGCATACGATGGCAGCGGTGCTGGCGATTGCCCGCTTCCGGCCACAGGCGCCGCTGGTGATGGTCGCGGATTCCGAGCGGTTGTATCGGAGCCTGGCACTGGTACGGGGTGTGTCGCCTCTTTTTTTAGCGGCCGCTGCGGCGGCCGATGAGGAGGCAGGGCCGGAAGCATGCCTCGCCCAGGCGTCGGCGTGGCTGACCTCGCAGGGGCTGGCGCAGCCGGGCGATCAGGCGGTGCTGGTCTCCGCTTCCGGTACGGCTCATGATAAGGCCGATACACTGCGGATTGTCCATCTGACTTGAATCCGGCAGCCCCGGATTGGGTAAAATCATGACGGGTCATGGTGCCGATTTGAAGAAAAGAGTGAAAAAGAGCTGAGAAAATGAGGTAAAGCAGCGGCGGCTTTATCTGGTGTTTCACCCGACCTGGATAAATAAATTTCATATCATGCTCAAGCATCCAGGGACGACAGGTGTTTCTAGAAGAAAAATCCCCATTTCAGTGACCGTGTGGTTCCTCCGGGGCGGAAAAGGCTTATGCCACATCGTTAAGGCGTCCTGAAATGCAGCCGGACTACCGGCGTTGATTGTCGGTCATTCTCATACGCAGGGAGGATTATCGTGGAGGTGGAAGATTAATCAAAAGCATAAACTCCCCTTTGGCCGCGCTCCTTCCCGGAATATTGTCGCTGCCCTCACGTTTGCGATCTTTCTATCCCTCACTCTTGCAAGCTGGTCGATTGTGAAAGATCTTCAGGAGCGGAATGCAGGCGCTCGATTCGACACGCTGCTGGACGAGGCAGACGTTCAAATCAGGCTTCGTTTCCTGGGATACGAACAGATATTGAAAGGGGTGCACGGATACCTGCTTTCATCCGGCTTTGTCTCCAGGGAAGGATGGCGCACATATATGAAGACCCTGGGCCTGGCCGACAGCTACCCTGGAATTCTTGGCGTGGGCTTTGCCGAGCATTTCCTCCCCTCCGAGCTTGCCGCGCATACGGCCGCCATCCGCGCACAGGGATTTCCCGGATACACGGTTTGGCCGGAAACTCCCAGGAAGGAATACACCGCGATTATCTATCTGGAACCTTTCTCCGGACGAAACCTGCGCGCTTTCGGATACGACATGTATTCGGATCCCGTGCGGCGCGTAGCAATGTCGCGCGCCAGGGATTCCGGAGAGGCCGCGCTCACGGGCAAGGTAACACTTGTTCAGGAAACCAGCGAAGACATCCAGGCCGGCGTCCTTATATATGTCCCGTACTATGGCCTGGCGGAGTCGCCAAAAACGCTTGAGCAAAGACGGTCTTCACTGATTGGTTATGTCTACGCGCCATTCAGGATGGATGATTTCATACGGACTGTTCTTCAATTCGAGCTTGAGTCTATTGACCTGAAAATCTTTGACGGCGAATCAATAACACAGGATTCCCTGCTTTTCGACAGCAGTAAAAGCAAGACGGAGCCGATTTCCCCTCAATTCAGGGGAACACGCGTCATATCCGTCTATGGCCAGACCTGGACGATCGAAGCCTTGTCACGTCCTCAATTTGAAAAGGCTGTCAGCAGTCATGAAGCCCTTTTCGTATTGCTTGGCGGAATCCTGGTGAGTATTTTGAGTGCCGTGGTTTCTTTTGTCCTTTCGGTCAACAAGGAAAAGGCAGTGGCTTTAGGACAAATCAATAACAAGCTGCTATCCGCTATCGAGGAACAACGGGCAGCGACCCTCGAACTTTCAAACTCGAAGCTTCGGATCGAAAGGATCATGGGGAGCATTACCGATGCTTTCTTTGCGCTTGACCGCGAGTGGCGTTTTACGTTGTTGAATACAGAAGCGGAACACCTGCTGCGGCAGGGTCAAGCCGATCTCCTGGGGCGGGAAATCTGGAAAGAATTTCCCGAAGTGGTTGGCAGCGTTTTTGATCGCGAATTCCACCGGGCACTGGCCGAGAATTGTACGGCAAGCTTCGAGGCTTTTTATGCTCCGCGGGATGGATGGTTTGAAGTCCGCGCCTATCCTTCCGAAGAAGGTCTCGCCGTTTATTTTCGTAACATTACCGAGCAGAAACGCGCTGAGGTGGCGCGCCGGGAGGCCGATGCACGAATTCGTCAGCAGGCTTCACTGCTTGATCATGCAACGGACGCGATCATTGTCCGCGGGATCGATCACCGTATCCAGTTCTGGAACAAAGGGGCGCAACGTCTTTACGGATGGGCCTCGGAAGAGGTGATCGGCAAGTCCATTGATAACGTGTTATATGACGATCCCGCGGCTTTTCATGAACTGGCGCGGCTGGCATTGCATGACGGAGAGTGGCGCGGCGAAATTACGCAACGACGCAAGGAAGGCGGCATATTAACGGCTGAAGCCCACTGGACGCTGGTCCGTAACGATGAAGGGCAGCCTCAGTCAGTTCTCGAGATCAACACCGACATCACTCGTCGCAAGATGACGGAGAGCAAAATCCAGCATCTCGCCTTCTACGATTCGCTGACCAGGCTACCCAACAGGCAACTCCTACTGGACCGCCTCAAGCAAACGCTGGCGGCCAGCGCTCGCAGCCGGCAAACGGGTGCGCTGTTGTTCATCGACCTGGATAATTTTAAATTGCTCAACGATACGCTCGGTCATGATATCGGCGACATGCTGCTGCAGGAGATCGCTCCGCGCCTTGTTTTCTGCGTCCGCGAGCACGATACCGTGGCGCGTATCGGCGGCGACGAGTTCGTGGTCATACTGGCACCTGATTTCAGCGAATCTTTAGAGGAAGCGGTTATTCAGATTAGAGCTGTTTGCGATAGGATTCTTGCCGCTTTCAGCCAGCCTTTCAATCTGGGGACCTATCAACAGTACACGACGCCCAGCATCGGCGCCACCCTGTTCGGTCATCGGCCCACCACAATGGATGAACTGCTGAAGCAGGCGGATCTCGCGATGTACGAGGCCAAGGCGTCGGGCCGGAACGCCATCTGTTTCTTTGATCCGGATATGCAGGCGGTGATGAACGCGCGCGTTGTCCTGGAGTCCGATTTGCACAAAAGCTGGGAAAGGAACGAGTTTGTTCTCCACTATCAACCGCAGGTGGACAACCATGGCGTGACAGGTGCCGAAGCGCTGTTGCGTTGGCAGCATCCCCGTCGTGGCCTGTTGTCTCCAGCCGAATTTATCCCGCAAGCCGAGGAAACCGGACTGATCCTTCACATCGGCATGTGGGTGCTGCACACCGCATGTGCCCAGCTTGCCGCCTGGTCCAGGCGGCCGGAGACAGCAGGGCTCGATCTTGCCGTGAATGTCAGTCCCCGCCAGTTCCGGCATCCCGATTTCATCGGGCAGGTACGCTCGGCGCTCCGGCAAACCGGCGCCAATCCGCAGAAACTCAAGCTGGAGCTGACCGAGAGCCTTCTCGTGCGCAACATGGATGAAACAATTGCCAAGATGACCTCCCTGAAAGCCGAGGGGGTGGGATTTGCGCTGGATGATTTCGGCACCGGCTATTCGTCGCTCTATTATTTAAAGCGGTTACCGCTGGACTGGATAAAAATTGATCAGTCATTCATCAAAGACGTGCTGACCAAGCCCCACGACGCGATTATTGTCCGCACCATCGTGGCCCTGGCCAAAAATATGGGACTGGCAGTGATTGCCGAGGGGGTGGAAACGCAGGCACAGAGGGATTTTCTCACCCAGAATGGCTGCGATGCCTATCAGGGGTACTTTTGTAGCCAGCCGCTGGCGCTTGACAGGTTCGAGGAGTTCATGCGGGAGAAACATGGCCTGAAGAGGAAGTAAAAACGGTATAACAGAGACGCAGAATTCAGCGGCTAAGTTAGCAGGTAAAGCGGGTAAATTACAGCGCGCTTACAGCTCGGGAAGCGTCCCCGAATTATCCGCATCCCTGGCGATGATGACGCGATTGCGTCCACCTCTTTTGGCCTCATACATGGCCGCATCCGCTCGCTCAAGCAATGCTTCCTTGCGCTCGCCTTTCCTTAACATGGCCACGCCCAGGCTGATGGTTATTCCGATGGTCAATTCCTTCAAGTGGAGGGGGGTTTCCATGACACCCTTGCGTATCCGCTCCGCGATCACCTTTGCCAGTTCCAGGTCGGCGTTCCTCATGATAATGACGAATTCCTCTCCACCGAACCTGCCTACTATGTCAAAGTCGCGCACTGCCGCCTGAATCCGTTCCGCGACATGCCGGAGCACGAAGTCGCCGATCACGTGCCCATAGGTATCATTGATTTTCTTGAAGAAATCCAGGTCGGTCATAATCAGGCACAAAGGATATTTGCTGCGATCCTTTCGCTCCCTATGCGCTATATCGATCTG
>JBOIFK010000262.1:0-2501 GCA_050741585.1 Nitrosospira sp. | reverse complement strand
GCATTGACCTTCAGTCCAAGACCGGTACCTTCGGCCACTGCTGCGTGGATTCGCTCCAGTTCGTTTTGTTGCTCGCTCGCAGTTAACGCGTCGGCATAGTGGCCTGTGTGGATTTCGATCGCTGGTGCGCCAGCTTGCATTGCAGCATCGATCTGGGCATGGTCGGCATTGATAAATAGCGATACGCGAATGCCCGCCTCCGTCAACTCATGGCAAGCCCGCTTCACCTGTTCGAAATGCCGCACGACGTCCAGCCCCCCCTCGGTAGTCAATTCCTCCCGGCGCTCGGGTACCAGGCAAACGTCCTGAGGCAGTATGCGTAGCGCAAAATTGATCATTTCGTCGGTTACCGCACTTTCCAGATTCATGCGGGTTTTAAGCAGGCTCCGCAGGATTTGCACATCGCTGTCCTGGATATGGCGGCGGTCTTCCCTCAGGTGCAACGTAATCGCATCGGCGCCGGCGGCTTCCGCGATCTTCGCCGCTGCTACAGGACTGGGATAAGTTGTGCCTCGCGCCTGCCGCAAAGTGGCGACGTGATCAATATTGACGCCCAGTTCAATCATTCTAAATCCGCTAGTGGAGCTTGATGGATGAAATCATTATGAGTCATGGGCTTAACTGAGAAATGAACTGAGAGTAAGCTAAAAAACGAGCGGTCAATTACCGGATTTAAAGTCATATTGTTGCAGGTCTTGAAGTAATTGCCGCGTATGCAGCGGTTGGCCGTCGAGATAATGGTTGAGTATATAACGCATCAGTGCCTTGCTCTGTTGCCGGGTCGCGGCACTCGAATAATCATCTTGCTTCATGTCCAGCAGGGTCTTGCCCTGAAGTTGCAAGCCGTGACCATGGTTATTTCCTTCCAGTGCCACCGGTCCGCGTTCGATTTCATAGCCATAATTTTCATTCGGGTTCGTGGGCCGGCCTGCCACATCATGATCGAGCGTCAAAGCGTAACCCAATTCCTGCAACATGCGTTGCTCGAAGCGCCGTAGTATGGGAATGTAATCCGTCTGAGTGCTCAATGCCGCCAATGTTTCCTGATAGTATAAAAATAACTGCTCATGGGGATCATCACGGTGCAATAATCGCACCAGCAGTTCATTGAGGTAAAAACCGCAGATCAAACCCGTTCCCTGCAAAGGCATCTGGCCGCCTTCCCATTCCGCCTTGTGCAAAGTACGCAATTCCGATTTTCCTCCCCAGGTAAGATGCAGTGGCTGAAATGCCAGCAATAATCCCCTGAGCGCAGATCTGGGGCGTTTCGCTCCTTTTGCGATCAATGGTACTCGCCCGAAATTGCGGGTGAAGGTCTCTACGATAAGGCTGGTTTCGAGATAGGGATAGGTATGCAGTATGAATGCGGGCTGAGCATCTTGCCGCTGTTTATCCGCAATCGCTGCCTTATCACCAATTGGGCCAGTCAATGTTTATCACCCTAATCGGCAGTCGTGAACATCATGCAGGGATGAGGCTCAACTGCAGGGGTCAGATCCATATCCCAGTTTTTTTAATATACGGGCATCGTCGGCCCAACCGCCCTGAACCTTTACCCAGGCTTCGAGATAGACTTTTCCGCCGAAACTCTTTTCCATGTCCTTACGCGCCTGCGTGGCGATTACCTTAAGTTTTTCGCCATCCTTGCCGATGACGATTGCTTTCTGGTTAGCCTTGTCCACAATAATGGAGGCGTGGATTTTACGCAGCTCACCCTCCGTGGTGAATTGGTCGATGACGACACTGGTCGAATAGGGAACTTCTTCCCCCAACAGGCGAAACAGTTTTTCACGAATCAATTCAGCGGCAATAAATCGTTCGCTACGGTCAGTGACCTCATTTTCACCAAATACCGGAGGGTTCTGCGGCAGATACGACCGGACCGTGCTTATCAGATCCGGTAGCTGTGTTCCGTGCTCAGCGCTCACCGGCACGATTGCCGAAAAGGTAAATTCCTTTGCCATTCTTTCGAGAAATGGAAGCAGTTTTGATTTGTCAGCCAGGCGATCAATTTTATTGATGGCCAGTACGACGGGCTTCCGTTTGTTGTCCACGGACAAGAGTTTTATCACCCGTCTGTCACGATCATCGAAACACAACGCCTCAATTACCAGAATCACCACATCTACATCCCGCATGCTCTGGGTCACGGTGCGGTTCATCGTGCTATTCAGGCAATTGATATGCTGCGTCTGAAAGCCGGGGGTGTCGACCAAAATAAACTGGGATTGCGCATCGGTGAGAATACCATTGATGCGATGCCGCGTGGTTTGTGATTTCTTTGAGGTGATACTGACTTTTTGCCCGACCAGGCAATTAAGCAGCGTGGATTTACCGACGTTGGGGCGCCCCACAATCGCGACGTAGCCACAGCGATAGCTGGAATGGTTGAAATCGATTGTCATCGCTGGACGCGGCCGACGCGAGATGGAGAACTGGATCCCAAAAAAATAGAACGGATTCCTGACCTTATCCGTACGCTATTATCCGCGGGAATATAT
>JBOIFK010000261.1:0-7640 GCA_050741585.1 Nitrosospira sp. | reverse complement strand
TTTATCATTCACACCATAAACAAACATGGGCGTGTCATCCTTGGAAGGCGCTGACATGATGACTTTTTTGGCACCCGCCGTAATGTGTTTCTGGCAAGTTTCCTTAGTCAGAAAAAGACCCGTAGACTCAACGACAACATCGGCACCTACCTCGTTCCACTTCAGTTCAGCCGGATCCTTGATGGCGGTCAGGCGAATCTTCTTGGCATTGACGACCAGGGTATCACCCTCGATAGAGACATCTCCCTTGAAGCGGCCATGCACGGAGTCGTGTTGCAGCATATAAGCCAGGTAGTCTGGTTCAAGCAGATCGTTAATCGCGACGACTTCGATGTCTTTGAAATTTTGTATTGCCGCGCGAAACACCATGCGTCCAATACGGCCAAACCCATTGATACCGACTTTGATTGTCATATTGAACTCCTTGGATAAAAAAATCGAGCGGCGGCGCAAAAAATCCATCGCGCTACCGGCATTGCGAACCCTGGCTAATAGAATTAAATAACGCTATTCACCGCTTTTATCACATTGTCCACGGTGAAGCCGAAGTGCTTGAATAAATCCCCGGCAGGTGCCGATTCGCCAAAAGTATCCATGCCAACCACCGCGCCTTCGAGCCCCACGTATTTGCGCCAGTAATCAGTAATGCCGGCTTCCACCGCGACGCGTCCCGTGCCCTTCGGCAATACGCTATTCTTGTAGGCGGGATCCTGGCGATCGAACAGGCTTGTGCAGGGCATCGAAACGACGCGCACATGGATACCTGTTTCCGCCAGCGCCTTTTGCGCGAGCATTGCCAGCCCGACCTCCGAACCGGTCGCAATAATAATTGCCTGCGGTTTGTCGCCCGCGGCCTCTGAGAGGATATAACCGCCCTTGTCGATCCGCTTGATGGTCGCGGCATCACGTTTCTGAAAGGGCAGGTTCTGGCGGCTGAAAATCAGTGTTGAAGGGCCGTCCTTGCGTTCTATTGCCCGCGCCCATGCCACCGTTGACTCGACCGTATCGCAGGGTCGCCATACATCCATGTTGGGAATATAACGCAACGTCGCCGTCTGTTCCACCGGCTGGTGTGTCGGTCCATCTTCCCCCAGGCCAATCGAATCATGCGTAAACACAAACAGGTTGCGGATTTTCATCAGCGCCGCCATGCGCAAGGCGTTGCGGGCATATTCCGAAAACATAAGGAAAGTGGCGCCGTAGGGAATAATGCCTCCGTGCAGCGACAGGCCGTTCATCACAGCACTCATGCCGAACTCGCGTACGCCGTAATAAATATAATTACCTCCAGTTCCTTGGCTGACCGTCTTCGAGCCCGACCAGAGGGTAAGGTTGGATCCGGCCAGATCCGCCGAACCGCCGATCAGTTCCGGTAATGTCGGCGCCAGGCCTTCGATGGCATTCTGCGAAGCCTTGCGGCTGGCGATCGTTTCCTGCTTGGCGTCGACACGGCCGATCAAGCCATCCACATGCTCGCGCCAGCCATCCGGCAGTTCGCCCGACATGCGCCGCGTGAATTCGGCGGCCTCTTCAGGGTACTTCTCGCTATACTCGGCGAACTTACGGTTCCACTCTAGCTCCAGTTTTTCGCCTTTTGCGCGGCCATCCCACATTGCATAGACATCATTGGGGATTTCGAATGGCAGATGGTGCCAGCCGATATGCGGACGGGTGGCGGCTATCTCCGCGTCACCCAGCGCGGCGCCATGGACTTCGTGAGTATCCGCCTTGTTGGGAGAGCCCATGCCGATTACGGTTTTGCAGCAAATCATTGAAGGTTTGCCGCTGGCCCGCTTGGCCGCTTCGATAGCTGCCTCGATAGCAACCGGATCATGACCATTGACGTCAGGCACCACGTGCCAGCCATAGGCTTCAAAACGCCTGGGTGTGTCGTCGGTAAACCAGCCTTGGACGTGACCGTCGATGGAGATACCGTTGTCATCATAAAAACAGATCAGCTTGCCCAACCCCAGCGTGCCCGCCAGTGAGCAGGCTTCATGGGAAATCCCTTCCATCAGACAGCCATCGCCAAGAAATACGTAAGTGTAATGGTTGACAATATCAAAGCCGGGACGGTTGAAATCCGCCGCAAGTATTTGTTCCGCCAGTGCCATGCCTACCGCGTTGGCAAGACCTTGTCCCAAAGGGCCCGTAGTGGTTTCCACTCCCGGCGTGTAACCATACTCGGGATGGCCGGGCGTCTTCGAATGAAGCTGGCGGAAGCGCTTGATTTCCTCCATCGGCAAGTCATAGCCAGTGAGGTGCAGCAAAGCATAAATCAACATTGAGCCGTGCCCATTGGACAATACGAACCGGTCGCGGTCGATCCACTCGGGATTGGCAGGGTTATGACGCAAATGATGAATCCATAATACCTCAGCGATCTCCGCCATGCCCATAGGCATACCGGGGTGGCCCGAATTCGCTTTCTGGACGGCGTCCATCGCCAGCGCGCGAATAGCGCTGGTTAGATTCTTGAACACCGGCACGTCAAAATCTCTAAATGTTCCCATGGACACAGGCTCCCTTGTTCAACGGATATATCGCGAATAAAAATACCGCTCCCTAACCCTGGGTACCCTGGGTAGCGGTGCGGGTCGGCAAAGCCATTATTATCGCTTAAGATACGATGTCAGACAACTATGACAAGCTTGAATTGCGCCAGATTAAATGTGGGTGGGAAGAATCTGGAGAAGTAGCCGTTGCACATATTGTGATAGCGTATTCCTTAACCCGGGGGGATTCTGGTAATTTTTTGATGGCAAGGACATAATCCTGGATCCGGCAAGTTGACTGCCCATTTTTTAAGTTTTGCGCCTTGGTTCACGAAGACTATTTGCGCCCTTCATTTTAGGGTGGGTGCGCTGCGGGGGGGCAATTGTCCCATTTTGCGGCACATGGCTGCGTTGCAGCTCCTTGAAAATGGAATGACGCTACCGAGCCGAGTGCCGCCCGAAGGGATCCGCGCCGCGGGGATCGGGCAGCGCAAGGGATACCGCGACCGCGCTCACAGGGGGGCACGCCCACGCCCCGCATCCCACTACGGGGCTGCGGCGGCACTCCGCGTCCCGGTCACCGCACAGCCTACCTTGTCTCAACCTCCGGATTTAGGACACGAGGCCTTTCCGGGGTATCAGTGATTCCGCAGCTTAATGCCCAGTAGCTTGAGCTTACGATAAAGATGAGTGCGTTCCAGTCCAGCGCGTTCCGCCACCCGGGTCATATTGCCGCCTTCCTGATCAATGAGTTGTTCAAAATAAGTTTTCTCAAACATATCACGTGCTTCACGTAATGGGATATTCAGCGGCACACCCGCGACTGCTTGTGTGGATGATGAAGATGCCAGTATCTGTTTTACGTCATCGGCTGATATCTCATCCGCGGCGCAGGTCAGCGCCAGAGAGTGTACCGCACCGGTGAGCTGCGCAAGATTGCCGGGCCAATCCTGGTTTCGCAAGACATTGAGTGCGGCGGTGCTGAACTGTCGCAGAGGTACCTCGCCTGATTCAATACAGCGCGAAAGTATCTGGCTGGCGAGTTCAGGGATGTCTTCCCGATGCTCCCTCAGCGCGGGAACATTGATGCAAAGACCGCTCAAGACTTCATATAACCTGGGATCATAGGCGCCTTGCGCTGTCAGTCCCGCTAGCGGCATTGATGTGGCAACCACGAGCCGCACGCTGTATTTTTCCAGCTTGCCCAGCAGTAGCAGTAATCCTTTTTGCGCCAACCGGTTGAGATCTCCGATCTCCTTTAGAAACAGCAGCCCGCCTTTCGCCCGTTCCAGTAGTTCAAAGGGGGCATTCGTAAGAGCAGCGAGGGTATCCGGCTCCACCCAGGGGGTATTTGGACGATGAAGAAAACGTGCGCACAGATCTGCCCCGGTGCCCGGCTCTCCGGTCAGCAGCAGTGGCGTTCTCAGGTTGAGGACCTGTTCCAGCCGTTTTTTCAGATCGGCGATCAATGGGCCTTTGCCCAGGCTGGCAAGCGGAAGGATCGGGGGTGATTTGATTTTCCCTCCCCGCAACGCGCGGCCCACCGTGCTCAGCAGCTTCTGTAGCGGAATTGGTTTTTCCAGGTAGCCAGACGCGCCCATACGCGTCGCCTCCACCGCGGTATCTATGGTGCCATGTCCCGACATCATTACTACCGGCATGGTGAGCAGGCCGCCGCTCGCCCACTCTTTCAGGAGAGTAATGCCGTCGGTATCCGGCATCCAGATATCCAGGAGCACCAGATCGGGCCGCGTCTGTTTTCGCCAGTTACGCGCCTGTCCGGCATTTTCCGCAAGAGCCACGTGATAGCCTTCATCACGCAAGATTTCGGACAATAACTCACGGATGCCAATTTCGTCATCAACGACAAGTATTGTGTTATTACTCATATTCAAGTTAAATCTCTCTGCAATATGGGGAATTAACCCTGCCAATGGCACTCGATGACATTTGTCAAAATGGGCGCCGTAATGGCTTTAATCATGTGATTTTGCGCTCACTCGCCATATTATCCCTGGTCGCGGTCGGCAGGGTAATTGAAATGCGTGCGCCGTGAGGCCGGATATTTTCTATTTGAATCACTCCCTTGTGTTCTTCGATTATTTTTTTGACGATAGGAAGTCCCAGCCCCGTCCCTTTGGACTTGGTGGTAACATAAGGTTCGAACACCCGCGCTCTGACATGTTCAGGGAACCCCGCGCCGTTATCACTTACACTAAACCGTACTCCGTCCGGTGCGATCTCGGTCCGCACCATGATAGCGGGTTCCGCAACGCCTATCAGCGTGTCCTGGGCATTTTGCAGGAGATTGTGGATAACCTGGCGCAATCGCGCGGAATCCCCTCTTACCGCCGGCAAATCCGAAGCGAGGGCCAAATAGATGTGCGGTTGCGGATAACCAGGCACTGCGGTGCTAACCGCTTCATATAACGTGAGTACTTCCCGCACCAGGCCGTTGAAATCCAGCGGGTGAAATTCCAGTTCAGGCGCCCGCGCATATTCACTGAATTCGTTGACCATTTTTTTTAGGGCTGCCACCTGATTGACGATGGTTTCAGTGGAGCGCCGCAAGATTTGCGCATCCTGAGCATTCAGTTTCTCTGCGAGCTTATGCTGCATGCGCTCTGCGGAAAGCTGTATCGGTGTCAGAGGGTTCTTGATTTCATGAGCCAGGCGCCGTGCCACCTCGCCCCACGCGGCAGTACGCTGAACCTGCAATAAGCCAGTAATATCATCAAACACCACGACGCCGCCGCCACCTGATATATGCGGCAACCGTGTTCCGCGGAGTAGCAATACCTGGTCGGCGCCATCCCTGGAGCGTTCTACCTGGCACTGCCATTCTCCTTTCTTTCCCGAATGAAATCCCTCAAGGATCTCAGTTCTGAACGAGCTTAGCTGAGGTTCACGAATCGCACATTCTTCAATAGTCAATCCCTCGAGACCCACCAGCGGAACCTTCAGAATGTGTTCCGCACTCAAGTTCGCCGTGCGCAGGCGCAAGTCTTCGTCAAATACCAGAACGCCGGATGAAAGATTGGCCAATATGTTTTCCAGATAAGCCCTGGCACTTTCCACCTCCTGCTGGTTGCGCTGGGCCGTCACGCGGGCTTCCTCAAGCTGCTGAGTCATGAGATTAAATGATTCGGTCAATACCCCCATTTCATCCCGGCTTTGCACTGGATGGCGTCTGCTAAAGTCGCCTTGAGCGACGGCGCGGGTCCCTTCCGCCAGCATGCCCAGGGGCGCGCTCAGCCGCTCACTGATAAGGAACGCCGCCGCCAAAGCGGAAAAAAGGGAGAGCAGCAGCGTGAGTGTAAGCGTCACGCCGTAGAGACCTTTCAATCCTGTACGCGATAGCAACAATTCCTGGTAATCTCGATACGCTGCCTGCACGATTTCTGCATCTTCGGTAAGTTGTTTTGGTACCGGCTGCAGCAATTGCAATATACGGACGTCTCCTTCCGCGCTCGATACATCGATTGGTATGATCACCCTTAAATACAATCCTTTATCAGGGATAGATTCAACCGCACTGTAAGCTTTTTCTGTCCTTATCTGATGCATCACGGCGGGACTCAACGTTTCCGGAAACAGATCCATGTCAGTCGCACCAGAAAATGCGATCATCTTTCCTTCCTGGTTAAACAGCGCGGCTTCCTGTATTTGTGATTGATCCCGCAACTGGTTCAGGATCGGCAATGGCGAAGCGGAATGCTCGGACAATGTAAGTGCGGTGGTTTGGGCCTTGTTGCGTAGTTCCTCCAGCAGATTGTCGAGAATGGTTCGCCCGAGATTCAGGCCCCCCTCGAGCGCCCGGTCCACTTTGACATCAAACCAGGATTCGATGCTTTTACCAAGAAACTGTACCGATACGCCATATACAAGCGCCCCCGGAAGAATTGCCATCAGCGAAAAGATCAGCAGCAGGCGTAATGCCAACCGGGAACCGAATACACCGGCCTTGAGTCTGCGCCTCAGTCTCCACAGCAGATATCCCACCACTGCCATGAGGAACAACACCAGGCCGACATTGAGCCGGATCAGGAGTCGATATTTACGCTCAAAAAGCCCGGTATCGGCACCTGCGGTCGCGAGCAGAAACAGCATGACCGCACCTAGCCCGGCTCCAATGATAATGACGTATTTCACGGCCTGGTACTATCTTGAAGCTTTCGCAATGGTAATTTTGTGCTCCATTGAAGTGTGCCGCTAAGATCCCACTCCTTGGAGCCAAGCGTTTCTACCTGGAACGGCTTAGGCAATGCCGATATATCAAGCCGCATACGTAGTTCCACGGTATATTCCGTATCGGGTTGCAGTTCGGAGATTTCGACAATGGGACGATCGCGAACCCGGCTCAGTGCCTGTAATGCCTCCTTCAGTGTGCCGAAGTTCTGCGACAATGTTCCGCGGCTTAAGCGGTATTGACGAGTAAGCGCGTAATAACTCAACCCTTCCCGCACTCTGCTGTGAGCAACTCTTTCGTCAAGCCAGTACCAGCGCGAATTCATCAGGTTGAGTTCGGTTACGAAGTAAAGCACGATACCTTTTTCGAGTGCACGTTCCAGCTTGTGGTTGAGTGCGATCTCGAAATCAGCGTCATACTGATAGCCTCCGTCTATCGCATCTATTACAACTGATTTTATCTGTATGCCTCCTGCATGCGTCGTGGTGCCGCTCAGCAACAGCGTTACGGTCAGCAGTACCCTTGCGGCTGCGCGTAACAGCCGCATGAAGGTATCAGGCTTTGTGCACCAGGGCATAGAAGAAACCGTCATGATGGGAATTCGGCAACAGTTGCCCGTCAACTATTTCAATCTGAGGAAGGGGCAACAGACAGGCGTCTGAATGACCGCGCAAAAACTCTTCCACCTGTTGCTTATTTTCTTCGGCGAAGACCGAACAGGTGGCGTAGAGCAATTTACCATCTCTGGCCAGGATCTGCCACAAGGCATCCAGGATTTCCCGCTGCCTGGCAGCAAATCGGGAAAGATCGCTTTCGCGCCTCAGCCATTTGATATCGGGATGGCGGCACACCACGCCCGAGGCGGAGCAGGGCGCGTCGACTAAAATGCGATCAAATTGCCTGCCGTCCCACCATCCCGCCGGGTGAGCCGCATTGCCGTGGAGGATTCGATGGGG
>JBOIFK010000260.1:0-3282 GCA_050741585.1 Nitrosospira sp. | reverse complement strand
GCACTGGCGCGATCGGTTCCTCTATTGCATGGAGGCGGTTAACAAGGCGTCCGCTGCCACGGGTGAAGTCAAGGGTCACTACCTGAATGTCACCGCGGGCACCATGGAAGACATGTACGAGCGCGCGGAATTCGCCAAATCGCTTGGCTCGGTCATCGTCATGATTGACTTGGTGGTCGGCTACACCGCGATTCAATCGATGGCCAAATGGGCGCGCAGGAACGACATGATTCTGCATTTGCACCGCGCTGGCAACTCAACCTATTCACGCCAGAAAAATCACGGTATGAATTTCCGCGTGATCTGCAAGTGGATGCGGATGGCGGGTGTGGATCACATTCACGCCGGCACGGTCGTTGGCAAGCTCGAGGGCGATCCCCTCATGATCAAAGGCTTTTATGACACCTTGCGCGATTCACATACGCCGAAAAGTCTCGAACACGGCCTGTTCTTCGAACAGGACTGGGCTTCGCTGAACAAGGTGATGCCTGTCGCTTCAGGTGGCATTCACGCCGGCCAGATGCACCAGTTGCTGGATTATCTCGGCGAAGATGTGATACTGCAGTTCGGCGGCGGCACCATCGGCCACCCGATGGGCATACAGGCTGGTGCGGTAGCTAATCGCGTTGCGCTGGAAGCCATGGTACTGGCACGCAACGAAGGCCGCGATTATGTAAAAGAAGGTCCCAAGATCCTGGAAGCCGCTGCCAAATGGTGCACGCCGCTCAAACAGGCGCTGGATACATGGAAGGATATCACCTTCAATTACGAATCCACCGATACCGCCGATTTCGTGCCTTCAACCACGGCCAGCGTCTAACCATACACAGGAGAAATCAAATCATGATGACCAATGTAGGAAACCGTGTCACGCAAGGGCAGTTCTCCTTTCTGCCTCCGCTGACAGACAAGCAGATCTCGGCGCAAATCAAATACGCGCTGAAGAACGGCTGGGCGATAGGTGTCGAGTACACCGATGATCCCCACCCGCGCAACACCTATTGGGAAATGTTCGGCAACCCGATGTTCGACTTGAAAGATCCCGCCGGGATCCTGTCGGAGATTAACGACTGCCGCAAAACATATCCGAACCATTATATCCGGGTAACGGCATTCAACTCGACGCGTGGCGTGGAAAGCCCGACCATGTCGTACATCGTCAACCGGCCCAAGACAGAACCTGGTTTCAGGGTCGAGCGCCAGGAAGGGGAAGGCCGTAGCGTCCGCTATACCATTCATTCCTACGCAACCGACAAGCCGGAATCCGAACGGTACTAAATGAAAGTCCGCCCCTTTCCTTTCAGGGAAGGGGCTTCTCCGGGACTCACCGCAATGGGTTACATGGCAGCCTTCTCTGTCCCGATCAAACTTGATGCAGACCCGTTTACAACTCGAAATACAGCCACAGCACGTATTAATGTCCTGCACGCTTTATGGATGGATCCAACGTGAAAAAATCTCCAAAGGAACTTGCCTCCTCCGATACCAGTTCAGTTGACCTGGATGCGGAATTTCGCGCCTCCAACATCAAGGAAGTACTGGATAAGCTCGACCTTGAACTGATCGGCCTGAAACCGGTGAAAACCCGCATACGCGAGACTGCGGCGCTATTACTCGTCGACCGCGTGCGCAAGAAATTGGATTTGACCGCCGGCGCGCCGAGTCTGCATATGTGTTTTACCGGCAACCCCGGCACCGGAAAAACCACCGTGGCACTACGCATGTCCGAAATCCTGCACCGGTTGGGTTATGTGCGCGAAGGACACCTTGTTTCCGTCACACGCGACGACCTGGTGGGCCAGTATATCGGCCATACCGCGCCCAAGACCAAGGAAGTATTGAAGAAAGCAATGGGCGGTGTATTATTCATCGATGAGGCCTATTACCTTTACAAGCCGGAGAATGAACGTGATTATGGTGCGGAATCCATAGAGATCCTTTTGCAGGCAATGGAAAACAATCGCGAAGACCTGGTTGTGATTCTGGCAGGCTACAAAGACCGGATGGACAAATTCTTCCACAGCAATCCCGGCATGCGTTCGCGTATCGCCCATCATATCGACTTTCCCGATTACAGCGCCGACGAATTGCTTGCGATCGCAAAGCTCATGCTGGCCGCACAGAATTATCGCTTCAGCTCCGAGGGGGAAAAAGCCTTCGGCGACTATATCCGGCTGCGGATGAAGCTGGAACACTTTGCCAACGCGCGTTCCATTCGCAATGCGCTTGACCGGTCGCGACTGCGCCAGGCTAACCGCCTGTTCGAGGGAGCAAAGAAAGCCCTTTCGCGAACTGACCTGATGACGATCGAGGCCGAGGACATTCGCGCGAGCCGCGTGTTTAAAGAAGGGGTCGTTGATCTGGACGGCGATGAAGGTGCGAACGAAATGTCATCGGACAGTTGATCCAGCTTAATTTACCCACGAAACATGCAGATTCTCCAGCTGGAATCGGCATGTTTCAGATGATGGGCGCCCGATTCCGGGCGCCCATATTTTTTTAAACCTGGATAATCCATTAGGACGTGAGATGATGGCGAGGCAGGTTGCGAGACCGTTTTGTCGGTTGGGGGAAGTCCATAGCGGGTCTATGGACGCCGGGCAAGCGGCGAAAATGGCCGCAAACCGACCGCAAGCACTCGCGTAGGCTCGGAGAACCGCCTAATGGATTATCTGGGTTGAATGCATTGGCTTACTGCTATGGCAGGATAAAAGATTGAAGGATGCTGCTTTCATTGGTAATTCGTAATCATTCCGGAATTCACTGATGCGCGCCACGCGGTTGGAAAAACCTTCGGCCAGTCGTAATGACTGGCAGACGATACGCTCCTTGCTACCCTATCTGTGGGAATTTAAGGCCAGGGTCATTGCGGCACTGACGCTGCTGATTATGGCCAAGCTTGCCAATGTTTCAGTGCCGCTGATTCTGAAAGAAATCATTGACGCTCTTGACCGCCCGCCTGACTTGCTGATTCTGCCGGTTCTGCTGCTGGCAGGTTACGGCGTACTGCGCCTATGCAGCACATTGTTCGGCGAATTGCGTGATGCAATATTTGCCAAGGTTACGCAGCGCGCAATCCGGCGAGTCGCAATTAAGGTGTTTGGTCATTTGCATGCATTATCGTTACGCTTTCACCTGCAGCGCCAGACCGGCGGTGTATCACGCGATATCGAACGCGGTACACGCGGTATTTCCTTCCTGCTCAATTTCATGCTGTTCAACATCCTGCCCACGTTGCTGGAAATTGGTCTGGTAGCAGCGATTCTTCTTTCGAAATACGAC
>JBOIFK010000259.1:0-9387 GCA_050741585.1 Nitrosospira sp. | reverse complement strand
TTTCAGACCTCTGTCGTCTCGGCGTCAGAATTGGGGGGGTTATATTTCTGGCAACCCTGGCGGGTTGCGCCTCCCTTCCCTTTCCTGCGTTCGATCTTTCGCCCACTTATAAAGCGACCGAATTTGTTGTTCCGGACTCCTGGGAGGGAACGAGTGATTTCGTCAAGGCTAATCCGTCGGATGATATGCTCCGGCCCGACTGGTGGACACTATATAACGATCCAATTCTAAACGGGCTTGTGGAGCAGGGAATTGCAGCCAATCCAGACTTGCAGGCAACCGCTGAACGGTTCGTTCAAGCGCGCCATTCAATGATGAAGGCACGGTCTCGATATTTCCCCCAAATCGGCTTTGGGTTCGGTGGCAGTAATAACCGACAATCCGATCATAGCCTCTTTCGTGCTCCTGGAGAACCTAACAGCGATACTCAAGTTGAGATGGATGGACTCGCATCCTGGGAACCGGATTTCTGGTCGAAACTTCGGAATGAGGCACAAGCCAGAATCTATCGTGCTGAAGAACGTGCGGCCGATTATGGACTCGCACGCCTTATTCTGCAGGCGGAAGTTGCATCGAATTATTTCACACTGCGCGGATTGGATGCGCAAATTGCGATTTACGAACAGTCGATTGATCTTTATCACTACTCATTAGACGTTGTAGTAACTCAGTTTGAAGGCGCGATCGCCTCTAATCTCGACGTGGCACGGGCCGAGTCGCTGCTGTTCGCTACCGAGTCAAAATTGGCCCTGATGCACAGCGAGCGCAAGCTGACGGAGCAGGCCATTGCAATTCTCCTTAATCTCGCTCCAGCCAGCTTTAAGATCGAGCCAGTAGATCACCTCCTTATCCCGAATTTTCGCCTTCCACAGACAGTTCCGTCGACTTTGCTTGAACGCCGGCCCGATATTGCCACTGTGGAGCGCCGGATGGCACAGGCCAACCGCACCATTGGAATTGCACGTGCCGCTTTTTTTCCAAATGTGGCCTTCCGGCTCGGAGGAGGATTTGAGGATGCCGGACTCAATCTGCTCAGCCTGGCTAACAGTTTCTGGGCCTACGGTTCGTCTTTTTCCATTCCGCTTTTCCAGGGCGGATATCGTCGGGCTCAATTGCAACAATCGTGGTCGGTCTATCGCGAGACAGAAAATATATATCGTTCGACAGTGTTGAATGCCTTTCGCGAAGTTGAAAATAACCTGACCATGACGCATTGGATGACTATTGCCGCCGAACGGCAGGACGCGGCCGTGGGAGCCGCACGTACAACACAAGACCTTACCATGGACCTCTATAAGGGCGGTTTGGCCACCAGCCTTGAACTCATCTATGCCCAGCTCGGCACGCTAACGGCAAGCATCGATTCTGTACAGATCAAGACTAATCGGCTGAAAGCAACGGTGGCGCTTATTCGTTCGCTTGGAGGAGGCTGGAACCGCGATCAATTACCCGCTGACAATGAAATTCAACCCTTTGGCATATTACAATATACGGGTCTTGATAAGCCAACACCCGCCGGAGGAATTGATGTCAATGCGGATCCTGACGATAGAAACATCAAAAACAATAATTTCACAAAACCCCTGATTCCATTTGTGGCTAATAGCGATGGCAACAACAAAAACAATTTTACAAAATCCCTAGTTCCATATATGGGTACCAGCGATAGAAACAATAAAAACAATTTGACGGCTCCCTGGGTTCCATATGTAGATAATGGCGATAGAACCAACAAAAACAATTTGACACAGCCCCTGGTTCCATAACTGCATCTTGCAGGAGCTCCGTTGCAAAAAATTGTGATGGTCAAAGACAGCGCTTTGATACGCCTGGTTAGGGGAAATAGACGTTGAACTGTTTTTAACCCGGATAATCCATGAGACGTGAGGACTCGCGTAGGCTCGGAGAGCCGCCTAATGGATTATCCGGGTTTAATGAGACGGACTTGCAAGCAAGAAAAGGTGTCAAAGCACAAAAAGTGTCAGGTCCAACATTAAACCGGCCAGATCGCGTGCTCACGTGCTATAGACCCGGACAGTTTTTTGTTCTCTACGGTTAACAACAAACTACTTGACAAACGCTGGTAACACGATATAATGCGAAGCCATATTGTGGATTTTTATGCGCAGAACAATGTTTATACCGAACCCGCGTAGGCGGGTTTTTTATTGCCCGCTCATTTAAGCGGGTGTTTTCTGCCCAGTACCCAAACCCGCTCGCGCGGGTTTTTTTATGACTGCCGCCCCAGCGGATTTTCCATAGGTAGCGCAAATGATTACTCCAGCGATTACCGCAATTGTGATTGCCATTCTTGCCGCACTTTCCTTCGGCGGCGGATTTGCGCTTGGCGACTGGCGCATGGCGTCGCAGATCCAGCGGCTCAATTCCAATAATGCAGTGCTCTCGGCAGCCAACGATCAATGTGCCACCGATATTCAATCCGCGCGCATGGCAATGGAGACGCTGACGGCAACCACGGCCACGAGGGAAAAAAATGCAGCCATGGCAATGCAGGGTGCGGCAGCAGCAGCGGCAAAACACACGGACAATGCTAAAAAAATACGCGCCCTTCCGCCAGTGGTGCCCCCGAAGCAATGCGAAGTGATCAAAGCAGAGCAGATAAAGTATGTGCAAGGCCGCCATCAAAATTAAGCGTCATCCTGTTTACCATTTGAATCCATTACATAGCGATATATTTATGACGCATTACGCTGGCCTGGCGTTGGCGCCATGCATGTTTTTCCTGGCGGGTTGCGCCGGTAAGCCTGTCATTCAGACACAGGTGGTCGAAAAGCCGGTCGCCATCTTATGTCATGTGGAAACCCCCGCGGAGTGCAAGTCAGCCTACGCGGTTGACCGTGTATCCGCGAAGGATGACGCCCTGACGATCAATCGGGCGCTGCGTACCGAGATCGAGGAACGCTCGGCATGCGAGATCAAGCTGCTTGCGGCGGTAAAGGGATGCAACAGCCAGCCACTGACGATTGAGCCTCACTCAAGCAATTGACCGGCCATCCTTCAATTTTGGTTAAATCATGAATGAACGAGAATTCCTGACGTTGGCGGAACTTCCGGCGGGTGCAGCGCCATTGGACAAAAAAAGAGGCGCCCCAACAATAAAAACGCCTGAGCTGCTGGAGGTGATCTGTGCTGGCATCTCCCTTGGCAAATCGGCGCGTGCGATGTGTGCCGAAGCCGGTATCAGCCAACGGGTTTTATGGAATTGGCTGGCGAGCGATGCGCAGTGGATGCAGCAGTACCTGCGCGCCAAGGAACTTTGCATTGACGCTTATGCGGAAGAAATCATTGAAATCTCCGACGATGGGTCAAGAGACACCTACACCGATGAAAAAGGACGGGAGGTGATCAACCGGGAAGTCATCGCGCGTTCCCAGTTGCGCATTGATGCGCGCAAATGGTATGCGTCGAAACTGGCGCCAAAGAAATATGGCGATAAATTATTGAATCCGCAGGAGGGTGGCGAGGTAAAGCCGATCGTGCATAGAGTCGAGGTCGCCTTTGTCGCTGCCGCCGCCTCGGCTGCCGACGGCAAATAAGAATCATACTTCTCATCTATTCGATCGCGGCATGACTGCGCACCGGGCGGAATTTCCGCAAAAACTTCAATTTCTGTTTGAAGCCGCAAGGTACAAGATTTTATACGGCGGGCGTGGCGGCGCAAAGTCGTGGGGCGTCGCCAGGGCATTGCTGATCCAGGCCGCAGCCACGCCATTGCGCATCCTGTGCGCGCGCGAGTTCCAGAGTTCGATTGCCGAGTCGGTGCATCACCTGTTGCAATCCCAGGTTGCCGCCATTGGCCTGCGATCGTTTTACGAAGTGCAAAACAATGTCATTTCAGGGAAAAACGGCTCCGAGTTCCTGTTCGCCGGGTTGCGCAACAACGTGACCAAAATAAAGTCGTTCGAGGGCGTTGACCGTGTCTGGGTGGAAGAAGGACAGGCGGTTAGCAAATCAAGCTGGGATACGCTCATTCCGACAATCCGGAAGGACGGCTCGGAAATCTGGGTCACCTACAACCCGGAATTGGAAACCGACGAGACTCACCAGCGCTTTGTGATCAATCCGCCGGCGGGCGCGATCGTTGTAAAGATCAACTGGAATGACAATCCGTGGTTCCCGGAGACCCTGCGACGGGAAAAGGACGAGCTTAAGGCGCGTGATCCCGACGCCTACCAGAATATCTGGGAAGGCAACTGCAGGGTGACTCTGGATGGCGCGATTTATGCCAGGGAGTTGAGGTTGGCACAGGAAGAGGGCCGCATACGCAGCGTCCCCTACGACGCCGCGAAACCGGTGCATACATTCTTTGACCTGGGCTGGGCCGATAATACCAGCATATGGTTTGCGCAGGCTGTCGGCGGCGAACTCCGATTAATCGATTATTACTCCAACAACCAGATGCCCATTCAACATTACATTTCGGTGCTGCAGGGCAAGGCTTACCTGTACGGCACGGATTGGCTGCCGCACGACGCGAGGGCCAGAACCCTGGCAACGGGCCGCAGCGTGGAGGAAATCATGCTCGCGGCCGGCCGCCGGGTGAGGATCGTGCCGAACCTATCCATTTCCGATGGCATCAATGCTGCGAGAACACTATTCAACCGTTGCTATCTCGACGAGGCCAGGTGCACGGAAGGGTTGCAGAGTTTGAGGCATTACCGGTTCGATGTGGATCCCGATTCCAGGCAATTCAGCGGAAAGCCGTTGCATGATTATCACAGCCATGCAGCGGATGCCTTCAGGTATTTTGCCGTCGCCGCCGAAGAGGATAAGTCCGCCGGAAGCGCGCGCGGCATCAGCATGAAAGGCTGGCGCGCATGACGGGGTCTTCCGCCGGGGCGAGCCGATTGGCGGATGTCGCGGCAGACATATCGGTCGAGGCTTACGACCGCATCAGCCGGGATATCCGCAATCAGCCGAAGTGGCGGCTCGACTCCGATACGGACTGCGACTATTACGACGGCGCTCAAACCAGCGTGGAAGTCAACCGGCGGCTGAAAGATGCCGGCATTCCGCCGCAGGATTCGAATTTGATCAAACCGACGATCAATGCCGTGCTGGGGATCGAGGCGCGAAGCCGCACGGATTACAAGATCACTGCCGACGACGAGCGGCAAGCCGAAATCGCCGAGGGGCTCTCGGCAAAGATCAAGGAGGTTGAAACCGAATCCAGGGCGGATAGGGCCATGTCCGACGCCTACTCAAGCATGATCCGGGCGGGCGTGGGATGGGTCGAGGTCTCGCGCGAGTTCGATCCGCTCAAGTATCCATACCGCGTGCGTGAAATACACCGCAACGAAATCTGGTGGGACTGGACATCGAAAGAGCCGGATCTGTCCGACGCGCGTTATTTGCGGCGCAATAAATGGGTTGACCATGCGCAGGTCGCAAAGATGTTCCCGGACCAGGCGGAGCTTATCGGCAATAGCTGGAACGGATGGAACAACCTGGACGTATATGAAGGCTCCGATACGGGCATGGCGCGCGCTTACGAGATCGAGCAGGCATGGGGGCATAGCCAGGAAGACTATCTTAACCGCAATTCCGGAATGGTTCGCCTCTCGGAGCTGTGGTACCGGCATTTTGAGGACGCATTTGTGCTGGTGTTGCCGGATGGCAAGGCAATTGAGTACCGGGAAGACAATCCATATCATCAGGCCGCGCTGGGCAGGGGCCTGGTCCAGGTGCAGAAATCCCTTCTTTCCAGAACCCGCGTCGCGATCTGGCTGGGGCCGCATAAATTGATGGATGTCCCAACGCCACTGCCGCATGGGAATTTTCCATATGTGCCCTTCTGGTGCTTTCGCAAGGACCGCAGCAGGACGCCATATGGCCTGATTCGCGATATGCGCGGACCCCAGGACCAGATCCTTGACCTGGACATGCTGCTGTATGAAGTCCTCAACTCGGTAAAAGTCGAGATAGATAACGATGCGCTCGATCTCAGC
Organism: Nitrosospira sp.; assembly: GCA_050741585.1. Classification (GTDB taxonomy): domain Bacteria; phylum Pseudomonadota; class Gammaproteobacteria; order Burkholderiales; family Nitrosomonadaceae; genus Nitrosospira. Next base: position 3,418 of record JBOIFK010000259.1, on the reverse strand, counting down.
CAGAATACGTATCAGGAAGTTGCGCACAACATCAGCAGCCTGCGTTCGATGACGGTTTTGAATTCGCAGCGCCGAAATGCCGCCGGATTCAGGGTGACGCGGGAACATGCACTGGCTGCGCAGGTATTCCAGCTGATCGAGGAGCGCAAGCACAGGATCGAAGCCGTGAGCGGTGTGTACCGGGCGATGCTCGGCGCATCGACACAGGCCACCAGCGGTATTGCCATCAACAGCCTGGTGGAGCAGGGCTCCACCGTGCTGGCCGAGCCAAACGATAATTTTCGCTATGCCCGGCGCCTGGTCGGGCAGCAGCTTCTAGCCTTCGTCAAATACGACATGCTGGGCAAACAGGCAGCCGTGGCGGTGAAGCAAGGCAACAAGCAAAAGACGGTGTATTTCAACCGCGAGGTCATGACGGATTCCGGTCCGGTGATCGAGAATGATATCGAGACCGCGCAGGTCGCGGTTGTGCTGGAGGATACGCCTGCCACGCCGAGTTTCAGGGCGCAGCAATTGCAGGCGCTGTCGCAAATGGCACAGGCCGCGCCCCAGGCTTACCAGGCGGTGATGTACCCAGCCATGCTGGAACTCTCGGGTGTGCCAAACCGGCATGCGCTGGCGGATCAGTTGCGCAGGGCGGCTGACGCGGGTGCCGTGGCGCCCGGGCAGCACGCCCAGCAGGTGCAGCAATTGCAGCAGGCGAGCCAATTGGAAATGGCACGGAAAGCGGCAGACGTGGAAAAGACACGGGCGGAAACACAGAAACTCCAACGCCAGCAAGAGAGGGAAGGCCAGGTTTGGCAGTTGCAACAGCAAGTCGAAGCACTGAAAGCGCAGCTGACCGACAAATCGGCGGAACTGGATTTAAAGGCGCGCGAGCTGGACATCGAGCAGGAGCGGATTGCGTGCAACGTGAACCTCAAGGCTGAGGAAGCTGCCCTGGCTCATATTGCAAGCACAAAACGGTCCCTGGAAGGAGATTGAATAATGGCAAGTCTTAATGTAACACCGCTGGTCGTTGCGGTTAGTGACGCCCAGCCTCCGATTACCGCAACACTGAAATCCTCGCATTCCGCGAGACGGATCGAGTTTTCCACGGATGGCGGAATTGAATATTTTACCCCGATGTATGACAACAATACCCCAACGATGCTGATCGTGGTTTCCACCATAAAGCTTTCGCATATTCGCTTCACCGGGGCCGTGAACGATAACTGGAGCATACGTTGACACCCTACAGGAGCAAAAAATCATGTGGCCTCCATCATCCAGCGACATTAATCCGTTAGTCACCCGGTTGGAAGTGTACGGGGTTGGCGTAACGGACGAAATTAATAACCAGTCTACAACACCAACAATAAAAACGTTTGTGTCCGGGCTGAGCGCTCTGATCATAGGATATGGCGATATGGGGTCCGCTACCGGCAAGGCGGTCTATGTCGTGTTCGACGCGCTGGACGATGCCGATGCCGTTACCAAACTGGGAATCGCCACCAGCCGTGAAATCGTATTCCTTGGCGAACGCAGGGCTTTTCAGTTCGGGACAGCCACGCCCTGCTACCGGGTGGATATCCGATCCGATACGGTCGAGACGGGTGCCAGCAAACTCGCCCTGAGTGGAAAAACGTCGATATGAAGCTGACCGAACGAATATCAAACTCCCTGGTCTTGTCAGGGTCGCCCGGCGCTACGCCGAGTTCCAGGTATATCGGCTACTGGCCGATGTCGATGTGGAAAACCCCGGGCACGTATGATCTGTCGACACAGGCTGCCACGTTAGCGGTCGATGCGGCGAATAACTGGATCGCCGGTTTCGCCTCCGCAGGCTGGGCAACGGCGGGAATACCCGTGAAGGTTCGAAGCAGCGGCTCCATGCCAGGCGGCCTGTCAAACAGCGTTATCTATTATGCCGGCAAGCCCGCGGCTGACCGGCTGACACTACACCTGACCAAAGCCGGCGCCCTGGCGGGAACGGACATCGTTGACATCACATCGCAAGGCAGCGCGAATGTCATAGTTTACCCTGCCTATATCAAAGACTATTCCGGTCAGGGAAACGACCTGTTATATGGCTACAGTCTATTTGATACCATGGCTTTCGGCGCTTTCCCCTATATGTCAAGTGCGTCAAGCGGAAGCATTGATATGGTGGCAGGCCGTCTTGATTACACCACGCTCCTTGGAAGATTCGTGTGGCCAGCTGATACCTTCCTCTGTTTCTTTCGTGTCAGGTTTGGAGCGTTGATTGCCGGCAGGTCGTTTTTCGGGAATGGCGCGAACGGAATCACCCATGGCCCGCGGCTGCAGGTAGCTGCGACTGACGCGAGCAGATTAACGTTGCAAGTGACGCATGCCGGAAATCCCATCACGTCCGGTAATTCCGCTTTGAAAGCGTGTTCAACAACCATCGAGCATCATATCGCCTTGGCCCTCGATGGGCCAAATGCAAGAGCAACCGTCTGGATTGATGGGGATCGGGACTTCAACATCGGTGCCCTGGACCTGTCTACGGTGGCCGCGATGAACTTCACGACAGACCTGCGCCTCGGCGGCGCAACAGCAAGCAATACGCATGCTGCCGGCTTCCGTGACTATCATGCTTTCGCGTGGCGGGGTTCGCTGCCGCAAAATATTGATGATCTGGTTGCACGCGCTGCCGTATCGAACTACCACCGATTTTCGGATAGTGAACTATGACCATTCTTTTCGATGGACGGTTCAGCCAGACGTCCGATTTCAGTTTGTACGATCGCATCGAGCGAGCGCCAGAGGCCCATGACGTTCCGCCAATTACCGGTGGGGTCCCTGGGGTGTATGAGATTGTGACCGATCCAATCGGCACGGAGTCAGTGGCAAAGATCACGGCGCGGGCAGGATCACCTGGGCGCTGCGAACTACGGCCTTTTTTTCGGGATACATCGGCGGCCGCACCGGAATTCGGTGAGCGCTGGTATGCATGGTGGGATTTGTTCCCGAATGATTTCTTTGATGAGATACCCGGGGTAGCGCATCCAGAAACGAATCTGCTAAGCAGTACAGAAGATATCGTCGCGCAGTGTCACAGCCATCCGGACTTTGGCGATGGTTCGCATGCGCCGCAATTCAGCCTCTATGTCCAAGGCCGGCGGATAAAGTTCATGCGCACGCACGACACAGTGACACCGACAACCGAAATTGTGCCAAACCTGACGGTTTACGGTTCTTGGCCGCTCGAAAAAATGCGTTGGATAGAATGGGTTCTGCATGTGAATTGGGCGATCAACTCAAACGGATTTTTCCATCTTTACAAGGATAGGAGGCGGGTACACAGCCAGGTGGGCGCTCCAAATACCTATAACGATGCATTGGGGCCGTACTTCAAGAGCGGTTTTTACAAGTATTCCGGAACATTATCTCCGGCAACAAGGGTGCGCTACGC
>JBOIFK010000258.1:0-5838 GCA_050741585.1 Nitrosospira sp. | reverse complement strand
CTGTAGAAGCGGGCAAGCTGATAAATGCGCATGCGTTCTCCAATGGCCGGGATGCGCCATAATTGTTGCGTCAGCCTTATCCGGAACAACGGTCGCGTTATACCGTAGATGACAATGCCGAGCATGGCCGTTCCGATGCCTGCCATTAACGACCCCTGCTCGTGCACGAGATGCCCCCATTCGATCAGCATCATGGAAAGCCAGGGCAAATCGGAGCCAATGTCCTCGTAAATGGCGCTGAACTTCGGTACGACGAAAACCAGTAGAAACATTGCCACCAATAGCCCGATTGCCAGCAAAAGAACGGGATAAATGGACGCCCCAATCAGCTTCTTGCGAACCAGATCCATCTGTGTCTGGTAGCTGATGAAACGTGTCAATGCTTCGGGAAGATCGCCGGTGCGCTCGCTAGCGCGCGCGGTCGCGACATAAAGCGCTGGAAACGCTTGTGGATATAGCTCTAATGCCCGCGAGAAAGTGACGCCCTCGTAGAGCCGCGCAAGCAGCCCCTCAATAATTTTCCGCACGCCGGCATCCTGCTCTTTATCCGATAGCGTCTCGATGCTCTCCACCAGGCTGAGCCCTGCTTCCAACAGGGAAAGCAGCTCCTGGCTGAAATGGGCCAGCGGAAAACGCAGTCTCGGCTTCGGCATCCAGCCGGCAACTCTTCGGCGTACGTGCAATACCATACCGCCCTGCGCCGTTACCTGGAGACGAGCGTCATCCTCGTTCTCTGCATCGAGCTCGAGAAATACCGTGCCTTGTCCGGCAAGCACAGCTTTCACTTCGTAGCGCATCTCAACCTACCAGTTCGTGATATCGGCTGATTCGCCCGTACACCCGGGCAGGCCATCCTAGCCGTAGGAATACAAATCGAATTCCGAGCGTTCGCCCGGATTTTTATAGATATATGGTCGCCCCCACGGATCGGGTGGCACCATCTTTTTGAGGTAAGGCCCTTGCCATTTCAGCTCATTGGTGGGACGTGTCACCAACGCGGACAACCCTTGATCGGTAGCGGGATAGTGACCGGTGTCCAGTCGATACTGATCCAGCGCCTTCTCTATGGAATCAATTTGGGCTTGCGTTGCTTTCACTTCAGATTTGCCAACCTGCGAAAAATACTTGGGCGCCACATAGCCGGCCAACAATCCAATAATGACCATTACGACCAGCAACTCAAGCAGCGTAAATCCATATGTCATTTGCGTTCGCTGCCGGATGCGCCAATGCTTTATCATCAGACCCTCGGATCACTCATAGACTTTGTAAAACAACGCAGAGTGTAAGTGTCCAACGTGACAGCACGATTACAAAAGAATGACCGAGAGGCTGAAATAATTGGACTAGAAACATCAACTTATTTGTGTCTTGCGGGCTCCTGCCGATTTCAAACCGTAGCGGCCAGGTTGCAGGAGTTTCAAGATAAATGACTCGCTTGAACCGAGAACAATTGTCCTCTATAATAAGAACAATTGTTCTCGGTTCTACTCGCCATGCAACCGCTCGACATTTCTTCTTATCTTGGCAAACTCCAGGATTACTATGCCAGGGAAAGAGTCATCCCCTCAATCACTGAATTGTCTGTGCTATGGAACGGGAAGGCGCGTTCCTGGACACATCAGATTGTCCAGCGTTTAAAAGAAGAGGGCTTCCTTGAAAATGCGCCAGGTGGCCGGTTGCGCCCCGGACCTCGTTTCTCCGAACGAACAGTCGGGCATATGGTCCGGGCGGGAATGCCTCAGCAAGCCGCCGATATCCAGCCTGAATTGTTGCGCATCGACGATTATCTTATCGAAAATCCCTCTCAAACCATTTTGTTTCCGGTCAAAGGCGATTCGATGATTGACGCGGGGATACTCGAGGGTGATATGGTGATTATTGAACGCAGCAATTTCCCCTCAATCGGTCAAATCGTATTGGCAATCGTGGATAATGAATTCACTCTCAAAGTCCTGGCCAGAGATAAAAGAGGTTATTACCTCGAAGCACGCAACCATGGACGAAACAAGGACTATCCGCCTATCCGGCCTGAGCAGGCACTGGAAATCTACGGGTTGTATGTCGGCCTCATTCGGAAAGCCCGTGTTTCCGAACATCGCCTCCATTCCAGCCGTTGATTGATGAAAAGCCTTGCGCCATGCCGATGCTTGCTTCTTCATCCCTGGCCGCGCTATCGCTTTCACAGATCGAAACCCAATTCAGAGACAGTATATGGCGAGGTGACGCATTAGGATCTTCGCCTGGTCAAATCGTTTCCAGTGGTTTCGATGAGCTGGATAAAGCGTTGCCTGGCGGGGGATGGCCGACTCACAGCCTGACGGAGTTGCTGCTACCAGCGGAAGGGCTGGGGGAAATAAGGTTATTGAGCCGGCCGCTCAGGTATATCACCCAAGGTGGCAGGAATATCCTATTGGTTGGCCCGCCTTATATTCCCTATATGCATGCGTGGGAGAATCTGGCTATTGATAGCCGACGCATTCTAATGGCCAAGGTTCACAAAACTGCCGAGCGATTATGGGCGATTGAACAAGGCATTAAAAGTGCTGCTTTTGGCGCGGTCATCTGCTGGCTGCCTGCAACAAATCCGCAAGCGATGCGCAAACTCCAGATCATTGCGCGGGCTGCCGCCAGCCTGGTTTTTTTGTTCAGGCCGGCGAGCGCACAATTTGAGCCCTCCGCGGCTCCGCTAAGAATATTGCTTGGTCCAGCGCGGCGGCAGACGCTTTCTGTACGTTTATTGAAGCGCAGGGGCACCCCGATTGACCTGCCCCTTTACATTACCCTGCCTCAAACAAGATTCTTATTCAGTCCCATTACACCTCCATCTACCTTAGCCCATGTTGTGGATCGCTTTTCATTGCCCAACGCTATCACTTGACGGGATTGAACGCCGCTTCCCCGCCGCATTGATTCCCGCAATGGCAGTGACTGTCCGTAAAGGCAATCAGGTTTATATCCAGCAAGCCAATCAACCGGCACAGCGACGGGGAGTGATTGCCCATCAACCGCTAGCCAGCGCTTTGTCTCTTTTCCCCGACCTGGTAGTGGTGGAGCATGACGCGAACGAGGAAAGGAGAGCCTTGCAGGAAGCTGCGTATGCCGCATTACGTTTCACGCCCTATATTGTCATGCAATGCAGTGGACTGATTGCCGAAGTTTCCGGAAGCCTGAAGCTATTTGGCGGCCTGAAAAAGTTATGTCAGTTACTCAACCAGGCGGTGGCTGCACAGGGTTTGCAACTCTGCGTGGGAATTGCTCCCACCCCCAGGGGGGCGTGGCTGCTGGCGCGATCCGCGCCACTTCGAACTGTCGTCAATGGCGCAGGCTCCAGGTTCCGGTCGTTGCTTGACTCCTTACCCATTGATTCACTGGAATCGGCCCGGCCTTGTCTGGAAGTTATTCGCGGCATAGGCTGCAAAACATTGGCCGATTTGCGGCGATTGCCTCGCAGTGGAATAGCACGCCGGTTTGGCCCGGACCTGCCAATAGAGCTGGATCGTGCCTGGGGCAACTCCCCAGATCCGCAGCGATGGCTTGAAGTGCCGGAATATTTCCAGCAAAAGACAGCATTAATGGCGCAGGTTGAAAGCGTCGAGTTGCTGGCAATTCCCATGCAGCGCATGATCGAGCAAATGTGCGGCTGGCTGACCGCGCGTTATGCGGCAGTCCTGGCGTTCTCATTCATTCTGCATCACGAATATTCCCTCAGGCAGCCGCACAAATCCACGCCAATCAACATACGGCTTTCTGAACAAAGCGATGATCCGAGGCACTTGAGGATTTTGCTGCATGAACGGCTGGAACGCACGGAAATAGTGGCTCCCGTCTGTGAACTGGAGCTGGTGGCGGATGAAGTCACAGCAGGTAAAGACTCCAATCTGGAGCTGTTTCCCACCTCGCAATCGGAAGCCACTTCATTAAACCGGTTTATCGAGAAACTTTCTTCCCGCCTGGGACCGCAAGCTCTCGCCGGTTTAAATATTATTCCTGACCATCGGCCCGAATGCAGCCAGAGACTGCAACCATTCCAGCCTCTGGAAACGAGGAAAGCAAATAACCTTTCATATCGAAAACCAATTCCGGAAAAATCAACCCTGACCCGCCCTGCGTGGCTGATGGATACACCTCTAAAACTGAAGCTGCAACGTCAACAGCCCTTTTATGGGTCGCAACTGAAATTGCTGGCGGGACCGGAACGGATCGAATCGGGATGGTGGGATGATGCGCCGGTCGCACGCGATTATTTTATTGCGGAGAATGCGCTTGGCCAATTGCTGTGGATTTATCGCGAGCATGCCCCAATGGCAAAAAACAATGTCTGGTACTTGCAGGGGCTTTTTGGATAGATTATGGTCTTGCCTTCACTTCCCCCCTACGCCGAACTTCATTGCTGCTCCAGCTTCAGCTTCCTGAAAGGAGCCTCCTTTCCAGAAGAGCTGGTTGAACGTACTGCCGCCCTGGACTACGCCGCCCTGGCCATCACCGACGAGTGTTCCATGGCCGGTGTCGTGAGAGCCCATGCGGAAGCCAAAAAAGCCGGACTGCATCTTTTGATTGGCAGCCAGTTCATTCTGGAGGATGGACTGCGGCTGGTCTGCCTGGCCATGAATCGAAATGGCTACGGTAATCTATGCGAACTCATCACACTGGCAAGACAACGTGCGGAGAAGGGGGCTTATCGTATAGGCCGCGAAGATTTTGAAAGCTGTCCGGCGGTGCCGCACCTGGCTCTCCTGCAAGATTGCCTGGTCTTGTTAGTCCCACGCCCGGCCCAAGAGAGCAACTCCCTCATAAATGACATGCGCTGGGCGCTATCGCTATTCCCGGAACGCTGCTGGGCTGCTGTCGAATTATTGCTGCATGCAGACGAAAACCGGTTGCTCGAAAGGGTCTGGCAAGCTGCAAAGACTACGGGAATGCCGCTTGTGGCGGCAGGCGACGTCCATATGCATGAGCCTTCCTGCAAACCCCTGCAAGATACGATGACCGCCATTCGTCTCGGCAGGCCGCTGTGCGAATGCGGCTATGCGCTACAACCCAATGCCGAGCAGCATTTGCGCACGAGGTTGCAGCTGGGCCAACTCTATCCGCCGGAACTATTGCAGGAGACCATTGCGGTGGCAAAACGATGTGTTTTTTCGCTGGATGAGTTGCGCTATGAATATCCCGAGGAACTGACCGGGACGGATGCCAGGGTGGATGAAACCTATGCGGATTATCTGCGGCGGATGGTTAGGAAAGGAATGGCAGAACGCTTTCCCAACGGTGCTTCGGCCAAGGTCAAAGACCAGATCGAGCAGGAACTGCAACTGATTTCCGAACTTGAGTATGAACCCTACTTTTTAACGGTGTTCGATATTGTAAGGTTCGCCAAGTCGAAGGGCATTCTTTGCCAGGGGCGCGGCTCGGCGGCCAATTCCGCGGTCTGCTATTGCCTGGGCATCACCGAGATCGATCCGGAGCGCAACGAGTTGCTGTTCGAGCGGTTTATTTCCAGGGAACGTAACGAGCCACCCGATATCGATGTCGATTTCGAGCACCATCGCCGGGAAGAAGTCATCCAGTATATCTACCGGAAATATGGCCGGGATCGCGCCGCCATCGCGGCCACGGTCATCACTTATCGCACCCGTTCGGCGATTCAGGATATCGGCAAGGCACTGGGGCTTGATATCGAACGCATCAAACGGTTATCCAATTCCTTGGCCTGGTGGGATAAAGCCTCCGATATTTCTACGCGCCTGACTGAAAACGGCTTCGATCCCGACAGCCCGGTTATCCGGAAGCTGATTCAATTGATTCCAGTCTTATATGGGTTTCCGCGCCACTTGTCCC
>JBOIFK010000257.1:0-5469 GCA_050741585.1 Nitrosospira sp. | reverse complement strand
CATGGCATGAGTTGATAAGGGGAACCTCAACCGCCGTATTTAGGTTCAAGTCCGAGAGGCTGCTAGTAAGCGCGGTGTGCCCGATTGCGGCCGGCGTGCTTCGCTTCATAGAGCGCACTGTCGGCGCGAGCGAATACCGCTGTTGGTGTCATGTCGTCGGACTGACATTGCACGATGCCGATACTTACCGTTACCGTAATTGTCGAGCCATTTGCGCTGTAACGCATATTTTCCACCTGGGATCGGATGCGCTCAGCCGTTTTCAGCGCCGGTTCCGCTGATGTTTCCGCCAAAATAATGATGAATTCATCGCCACCATAGCGTGCGGCGTAGTCAATACTGCGGATCGATTGAATGAGTATTCGGCCCACCGCCGCCAGGATCTCATCGCCTGTGATATGGCCATAACTATCGTTAAGCGTTTTAAAGTGATCGATATCCATCATTAGCAATGTGAATTCCCGCTGCGTGCGTTTGAATCGCGCGAGCTGATCACTTAAAATCGCATCAAGTTTGCTGCGGTTGTACAGGCCGGTAAGGCTATCGGTGACGGAAAGCGTCTCCAGCACCTGATTTTGGTGCCGCATGGCTTGATTGGTGGCCATGATCTCGGCGTGGCTGTGACGCAGCCTGTCCGCCATCTGGTTGAACACCTGCGTAAGATGACCGAGTTCGTCGTTCCGCGTTGCGGTCAGCCGGACTTCAAGATCGCCGCCGGCAATCCGATCCGCTGCGCCGATCAGCCGTTGCAACGGTCCGACAATCGAACGGCCCATACGAAAGGCCACCGTTGTCACCACCAGCAATAATGCACCTACCAGCGCCAGAAACATATTGCGCAGTTCCAACCATGTGCCGTAGACCTCATCGCGATCACGTTCCGCCACAATAGTGACCGGCAGTACCGCGGACGCGTTGGCCAGTCCGATGACCTTCTGATGCGTCACCCCGTCAAAGACCAGGGATTCGCCGGGCTGTGCCTGCAGGCGCTGCAGTAGCGATTCATCGAGTTGCATCAATTTATCCGCATTGGCTTGGCTGGTGACAAGGACTCTGCCATCCCGGTCGAGCAGAAGCACCTCGCCAGGTGGCGACTTCGTCGCACTTTTCAGGTGGGGCTGTAATGTATGGAGGTCGAGCACGGCCACCAATGCGCCGATTAGCTGATTGTCGTATGACAATACCGGCACCGCGATGCTGAATGTCGCGGTAGTATATTGTTCGTTCCAATGGGGCGCTACAACTATGAGATCTCCAGTGAGGGCTCTCTCCGGCCAGTCACCAGGGAGTGTTATGACACCCGGTGCCGCCGCGCTGCTGGCCACCATTTCTCCGGTGGCGCCCACCACGGTCAGTTCCAGTATGGTGTCGAGCTTTTCCTGTACCGAGCGCAGATAATGCGCCAGGGCCTGAAGATTTTTCCCGGGAGAATTCGCTTGCGGCCGGGCAATCGCCGATAACCCGTCTATGATTGCGCTGGATGCGGATGAGACCCGCACCTCATGGACGCGCTTATCGATCCAGAGTTCTATTTCGCGGTTGGCATAGTTCGTCAGGGCGCGGAGCTCACGCGTCACGTTATCGCCGATCTGTGCCTCATTCTGCCGGAACGACAGCAGCCCTAATCCCAGCGACGGGATGAGCGTTGCTGCGATGGCGAAGATCATGATTTTGCTTTTAATGCTCTTTAACGACACCATTTGGGATGGATTTCCCGAATAAAACGACACAATTATCGGACGTCATGGACGAAACGGGATAATTATCCACTGGAAGTGGCGATTGAGCATGGAATTTCTCACGCAAAACAAGTGTTACAGAGACCTTTATAACAGCTATTACAACTGCGCGAGGTCAAAGTATGGTCCGGGCTTTCCCTTGGGATCCATCTTACTGGATTTTCTATCCGTTCAACTCGGTGAGCAATCTTTTTATTCGTGTCACGCGTTCTGCCACGCCCGCAATCCGGACCTGTATTTTCAGGCGGTCGGGACCAGAGAGCGCATATTCACGGCTGCGTTGAATGAGTGCGACGATTTTCGCCGCATTTACCGGTGGGTTGGGAACAAACTGTAACTGGATATAGTCGCCGCTCGCTTCCACGCGGGTAATGCCCAAAGGCTTGGCGGCGATGCGGAGGCGGTGGCAGTCAAGCAATGCCCTGACGGGATTCGGCAGGAGGCCAAAGCGGTCTATCAATTCACCCTGCATGTCATCCAGCTGATCGTCGCTTGTGCAATTGGCCATACGCTTATACAGTACCAGGCGCTCATGCACGTCGTTGCAGTAGTTATCCGGCAACAGGGTAGGCACATGCAGGTTAATTTCAGTCGCGACCCCCAAGGGATGCTGCAGATCGGGTTCCCTACCCTCTTTCAACGAGCGGACGGCAGCATCCAGCATGGTCGTATAGAGACTGAAGCCGATTTCCTGCATCTCGCCGCTTTGGGATTCGCCCAGGACTTCGCCGGCGCCACGGATTTCGAGGTCGTGCATGGCGAGGTAAAAACCCGCGCCCAGCTCTTCCATCGTCTGGATGGCTTCGAGACGTTTCTTGGCCTGCGCGCCAAGCGCCTCTTCCTCCGGTACCAATAGATATGCATATGCCTGATGGTGGGAGCGGCCTACTCGCCCGCGCAGCTGGTGCAATTGGGCCAGGCCGAACCGATCCGCGCGATTGATGATGATGGTGTTGGCGGTGGGGACGTCAATGCCGGTCTCGATGATGGTGGTGCAAAGCAGCAGGTTAAAGCGCTGCTGATAAAAATCCTTCATTACGTGTTCCAGCTCGCGTTCGCGCATTTGCCCATGGGCAATGTGTATGCGCGCTTCCGGCAGCAGCCGGACGAGTTTGTCATGCATCGGCTGAATGGTACCCACCTCGTTGTGCAGAAAATATATCTGTCCGCCACGTTTCAATTCGCGCAGACATGCCTCGCGGATGATTCCCTCGGAAAAGCGGCTGACGAAGGTTTTGATCGCAAGCCGCCGTTGTGGTGCGGTAGCGATGACAGAGAAATCACGCAGACCTTCCAGGGACATGGCAAGCGTGCGGGGAATAGGCGTCGCAGTCAGTGTGAGAACATCCACCTCGGAGCGCAGACTCTTCAGCTGTTCCTTCTGGCGTACGCCAAAGCGATGCTCCTCGTCAATAATGACGAGGCCCAGGTTTTTGAATTTCACTCCTTTCTGGATCAGTTTATGGGTGCCGATGACGATATCTATTTGCCCATTGCTCAGTCCGGCCAGCGCCTGGGACTGCTCCTTGGCCGAGCGAAAACGTGACATCTCCGCAATTTTTATTGGCCATTCGTCCGCAATCAGACTGAAGCGATCGGAAAAATTCTGGAAATGCTGTTCGGCCAGTAGCGTGGTAGGCACCAGCACCGCCACCTGCTTACCGTCTGCTACGGCGACGAAGGCCGCGCGCAGCGCTACCTCAGTCTTGCCGAACCCTACATCACCGCAGATCAATCGATCCATTGGTTTACCTGAAGTCAGGTCCTCGATCACCGCACCGATAGCGGCGGCCTGATCGGGTGTTTCCTCGAAACCGAAACCTTCAACAAATGCTTCATAATCATGCTGCCTGAAGCCAAAGGTGTGGCCCAGACGAGCGGCGCGCTGCGCATAAAGATTGAGCAGGTCTGCGGCAGTATCGCGTACCTGCTGCATTGCCTTGCGCTTGGCTTTGTCCCACTGGCCGCTGCCAAGCTTATGCAGCGGTGCGGCCTCGGGTGCAGCTCCGCTGTACCGCCCAATAAGATGCAGTTGCGATACCGGCACATAGAGCTTGTCCCCACCGCCGTATTCAAGCGACAGGAACTCCGTTGAGCCCTCTCCCATATCCATGCTTACCAGCCCCAGATAGCGGCCGATACCATGTTGTTCATGCACCACGGGATCACCGGACTTGATTTCGGACAGATCACGCAGCACTGCATCGCCTAATGCCGTAGCTTTGCGAGAATCGCGTTCACGGCGGCCATGCAGATGCGTGGCATAAAGTTCGCTTTCGGTGATGAAAGCAATTCTCGCGCCGGAGACGATGAAGCCGTTTTGCAGCGGGGCTACGCCAAGCATGAAAGGCACAGCGCTTGCCAGAAATTGCGCATAGTCATCGCAAGCATCTGGGTGCAGGCCGTATTGCTTCAGATGGTCCGCGATCAGTTCCCGTCTGCCAAGGCTTTCTGCAAGCAGCAATACACGCCCGCCATGCAGTTTGAATTCAGCGGCGAATTCCGCGATAAATGCGGAAAGCTTGTCTGCGGGATTATCAGCACGGCGGTCAATCTGGAGTGGCGGCAGTGCGCTGGTCAAGTTCTGAAGCATAAGCTTCGGACTTTGCGTTTCGGACTGAATTTCGATGCGCGCATAAGGCTTCAATGCGCCGAAAAAGGCGTCCGTCGTAACGAACAGCTCTCCCGGTTGCAACAATGGCCGTTCCTGATCACCGCGCAGCAACTGATAGCGTGATTGCGTCTCGCGCCAGAAATTCTCCACCGCCGGGTAGATATCATGATGCAGGCATAGCAGCATCGTCTCCGGCAAGTAATCGAAAAGTGTTGCGGTATGTTCAAAAAACAGGGGCAGGTAATACTCGATGCCTGCAGGTGCAACGCCCTTGCTTATATCTTTGTAAATGCGGCTTCTGGAGGGATCGCCTTCGAATTTTTCACGGAAATTGCCTCGAAAACGGGCGCGGCCTTCTTCGTCAAAAGGAAATTCGCGTGCCGGCAATAATCGTATTTCGCTGACGGGATAGACACTCCTCTGCGTATCCACATCAAAAGTGCGGATGGTTTCAATCTCGTTGTCCAGCAAATCGATGCGATAAGGCAGCGGACTGCCCATGGGAAACAGGTCAACCAGACCCCCGCGCAGGCTATATTCCCCCGGTGACAGGACCTGGGTTACGTGGGTATAACCTGCCACTGCCATTTGGCTGCGTAGCGCGCCCAGATTAAGCGTTTCTCCACGTTTAAGAAAAAATGTGTGCGCGGCAAGGTACTCCCGCGGGGACATGCGGTATAGCGCGGTGGTGACAGGCACGATCAATATATCGCAGGCGCCGCTCATGAGTTGATAAAGCGTGGCGAGCCGTTCGGAAATCAAGTCGTGGTGGGGCGAGAAGGTGTCGTATGGCAGCGTTTCCCAGTCCGGCAGCAAATGGATATTTAGCCCGGGTGCGAAAAAAGGAATCTCCTCCAGCAGCCGTTGCGCGGCCAGCGCGCTGGCGGCAATAATCGTTATCGGTCTCGCTTTCTGCGCCAGCTCTGCGAGGGCGAGCGCGTCGCCAGAGCCGTGAAAATGGGGATAGCGAATTGTTGAGCCGCGTGGAGGTATGGTCAGCTTGAATGGCATTGGGATAACACGGTTGTCGATGGGAAACAGGCACCAGATACCACTGCTCCCACGTTAAAGGCGGACATTATATGTCAGTTATTGCGTATTCCTGTATCGCCATCC
>JBOIFK010000256.1:0-4147 GCA_050741585.1 Nitrosospira sp. | reverse complement strand
ATTCGATCTGGGTAGCGAGAAGAAACGGAATCGGCAAAACGCTGGCGCGCTTGGCGAAACTTTTACGAATACGTTTTTTCTCGGTAAACGAATAGCTCATGGAATCTCTCCGGAAGGTCAGACGACGGGTGGACAGAAAATGGGAGCAGAGTACCTATTTTTTAAGCTACCGTGCTAAGTGTCTGCGGCATAAAAATACATGAAGCCTGCCGCTGAAAAGACCAGGATCTGACGGCGTCTTTCAACCGTCAGCTGGTCTCATCGAATGACTGCTATTTAATTTCGCAGCTCGCACCGGCCTCGGTAAGTTGCTTCTGGATCGCTTCAGCGTCGGCTTTGGGGATGCCTTCCTTGACTGCTTTGGGCGCGCCATCCACCAGATCTTTCGCCTCTTTCAAACCCAGGCCGGTTACCGCGCGCACGACTTTGATCACGTTAACCTTGCTTTCGCCGACCGTGGTAAGGATGACGGAAAATTCCGTCTGCTCTTCCACGGCGGCAGCGGCGGCACCCCCTGCGGGAGCGGCGCTCGCGACAGCCACGGCGGCGGCGGAAACACCAAATTTTTCCTCCATTTCCTTAATCAGCTGGGAGAGCTCCAGCACGGTCATATTTGCAATCGATTCTAAGATTTCTGCTTTGGCTATCGCCATGATTTTCTCCTGATAAATTTAAGCTTCTGGTTGTGTTACGGTTTCAAGTGACTTGAAACCGGACTAAGCGGCTTGTTTTTGATCGCGCACGGCGGCGAGGCCGCGCACAAAACGGGTTGGCACTTCGTTGAGTGTCCGCACAAAATTGGCAATGGGCGCCTGCATTGTGCCCAGCAACTTCGAAAGCAACTCGTCCCGGCTCGGGAGTGAGGCAAGATTTGCAATCTCCTGTCCGGACATTACGAAATTTGCCATGGCACCGGCTTTGATCACGAATTTGTCGTTGCCTTTGGAAAATTCATATAGCACTTTCGCCGCTGCTACCGGGTCACTTCCAATACCATATGCGAGGGGTCCCACCATGTACTCGGAAAGCCCGGTAAATGGCGTGCCCGTGACCGCGCGCCGCGCGAGCGAGTTCTTGAGTACCCGGAAATATATTCCCGATTGACGTGCCTTCGCACGCAATTGGGTCATATGTCCGACTTCAAGCCCACGATACTCCGCTATAATGATGGCTTGGGCTGTTGCCACTTGGGCACTCACTTCAGCGACCACCGCTTTTTTCTCTTCTAGATTTAGACTCAAGGCACATTCTCCATCTGTTAATACGGTATTGAGTTTTTAGCGTCGAGCATTCTGATAAAACTCGCGGCCTCATTTCAATACCACGAACCGGCGACCTTAAATCAGGAGATAAATCTGTTCCTGTTTTGGGTACACCATCTGCGCTGGGCGCTTGAAATGATCAAAGGTCAAAAGCAGGAAGTGATATACACACGCCCGCCTTAACTATTTTTCATCCATTCGCAATTAAGTTCTCAAGCGACGGCCTCGACCCGGTAGCTCAACAGCTTACAGCTTATTACTTGCTGTCCGCCTTCGCTCAACAACCCCAACGGTCTTTGACAATCTACCGGACCGGCAGAATATGCCTCTCCAGTAGCCCAAAGTCTGACTATTTATAAATTCTCAGCGCATGCTAGCCTGATCTACCCGAACGCCAATACCCATGGTGCTGGAAACCGATATCTTTCTCAGATAAATCCCTTTGGACGCGGCAGGTTTAGACTTGTTAAGCGCGTCCACCAGTGCCAGCATGTTTTGCTTTAACGCATCCACGCTGAACGATGCCCGGCCAATGGTGCACTGAACAATTCCGGCTTTGTCGGCACGGTATTGCACCTGGCCTGCCTTGGCGTTTCTTACTGCACCCGCCACATCCGGCGTCACCGTGCCCACCTTGGGGTTGGGCATCAAGCCGCGCGGCCCAAGCACCTGCCCCAACTGGCCAACGACACGCATGGCATCAGGACTGGCAATGGCGACATCAAAATTGATATTGCCTGCTTTGATCTGTTCCGCCAAGTCTTCAAATCCGACGATGTCAGCACCCGCCACAAGCGCTTCCTTGGCCTTGTCACCCTGGGCAAACACCGCTATGCGCACCGTCTTGCCGGTCCCTGCCGGCAGAACTACCGAGCCACGTACCGTCTGGTCAGATTTCTTTGCATCGATGCCGAGATTGACAGCCACGTCAATTGACTCATCAAATTTCGCGGTGGCCGTCTCCTTGATAATCTTGAGTGCATCCGGCAGCGGATAGGGCTTGTTGCGATCCGCTTTCCCGGCAATTGCCTTGAAGCGTTTGGATATGTGCGCCATGCTATATGCCCTCCACTTCCACACCCATGCTGTGAGCGCTGCCAGCAACAGTGCGAACCGCCGCATCCATGTCGGCCGCGGTCAGATCGGGCATTTTTATCTGGGCGATCTCCTCTGCTTGCTTCCGCGTCAACCTGCCTACTTTATCAGTGTGGGGCTTGGGACTGCCCTTGCTTACTCCTGCAGCTTTCTTGATCAGCACTGTCGCAGGCGTGGTCTTCATGATGAAAGTGAAGCTCTTGTCGGCATACGCGGTAATGACGACCGGCACGGGCAGTCCGACTTCCATTTTCTGGGTGGCGGCGTTAAACGCCTTGCAGAACTCCATGATATTGAGCCCCCGCTGACCGAGCGCGGGACCTATGGGCGGGCTGGGATTAGCCTTGCCCGCCGGTACTTGAAGCTTGATATAGCCGATTATTTTCTTCGCCACAACAACTCTCCTCTCGGGTACGAACGAACGCTGTCGCGCTCTCCCCAGTTAATAAACAACGCAGGCACGCTCTTGGCAGAGACTCGCCTATTTCACATTCTCAAGCCTTTTCGATTTGGCTGAAATCCAGTTCTACCGGAGTTGGACGGCCGAAAATGGAAACCGATACCCGGATCTTGCTTTTGTCATAATTAACATCTTCCACATTGCCATGGAAATCCGTGAACGGGCCTTCCTTGACCCGCACCGCCTCACCTGCTTCGAAAAGCACCTTGGGCTTGGGTTTTTCGACCCCCTCCTGAATCTGATGGAGGATATTCTGCACTTCTTTCTCGCTGATGGGCGTCGGCTTCATAGCCGACCCTCCGATAAAGCCGGTCACCTTGGCAGTATTTTTGACCAGATGCCATGTCTCATCCGTCATCTCCATCTCGACCAAGACATAGCCAGGAAAGAATTTTCGCTCACTAAGATTTTTTTGACCGCCCTTCATTTCAACCACTTCTTCTACCGGAACCAGTATTTGTCCAAACTTTTCCTGCATTCCCGCGCGATTGATTCGCTCCTTCAACGCGCGTTGCACACTCTTCTCAAACCCGGAGTAGGCGTGAACTACAAACCATTTTTTATCCATCACCCCTCCTGTCCCATCAAATATCTCACCGCCAGCAGTAAACCCGCATCCACCATCCACAGGAATATAGCCATCACCAGAACAAAAGCAAACACAATACCGGTGGTTTGCACCGTTTCCTTACGGCTCGGCCATACCACTTTCCTGGTTTCTTCCGACGACTCTCTGCTGAACGCATAAAATTGTTTACCTTGAGCGGTAAACCAGACTGTCACCGCCGCCAGAACAAAACCAGACAGCACTGCGATGACACGAATTACCATGGCACTATCGCGCAGGTAATAAAAGCCACCGATACCCGCGATCAACAGTAGAAACGCGAAGCTCAACTTGATCTTATCCACTATCCCACTCGTTTATCGGTAAATGAAGCCATGCAGGAATTGATGATGCAGAATTGCAACCTCAGCCCACGGAACCACGGTTGTTCGGTGCGCCTGTGGCACGATGAATTTGCATCCATTGGAAAATACGCGAAGTTGATAGTTTTTCAATAAAAATCACTAACTTGGCAGGCCAGGAGGGCATCGAACCCCCAACCTTCGGTTTTGGAGACCGACGCTCTGCCAATTGAGCTACTGGCCTATATTTCCTTCTAACACAAAAAAGATAGAAGTCAGGAGATTCACACCCGCTATTACTCAATAATTTTAGCCACGACGCCTGCACCCACGGTTCTGCCGCCCTCGCGAATGGCAAATCGCAGACCTTCTTCCATGGCAATCGGCGCAATCAGGTTCACTGTCACCGATACATTGTCCC
>JBOIFK010000255.1:0-6423 GCA_050741585.1 Nitrosospira sp. | reverse complement strand
GACTGTCTCCTCCACACGGTCCCTATGCTAAAATCGAGCCGTATTTTTAACCACAGTGTATGTGATTTTCGGCTCATATTTTGAAATGATACAACTCATCATTAATGGACAGCCCCAGCGCTTTCCCGTATCCAATCAAGCGCCGCCAACGAGCGGTGATCAGGATGACGAGGTTCTGAACATTACGCAATTGCTGGAACACCTGGCGCTGCGAGACAGGCGAATCGCCGTCGAGCGCAACGGCGAAATCGTTCCGCGTAGCAAGTTCGACGAGCAGGTTCTAGTCAATGGAGACCGGCTTGAAATCGTGGTGGCGGTAGGAGGGGGCTAGTCTCGCAGAAGGCTGTAAGGAGACTCTCTACTGTGGTAAAAATTACAGGATTTTATGGACAATCTCGTCATTGCCGGCAAGGCATATTCTTCGCGGCTCCTGGTTGGCACCGGCAAATACAAGGATTTTGCCGAGACGCGCGCGGCGATCGATGCCAGCGGCGCGGAAATCATTACCGTGGCGATCCGCCGCACCAACCTCGGGCAGAATCCGGATGAACCGAACCTCCTGGATGTTCTGCCGCTATCGCAATATACGTTGTTACCCAACACCGCGGGGTGTTACACGGTGGATGACGCGGTGCGCACCCTGCGTCTGGCGCGTGAACTGCTGGATGGTCACAGCCTGGTAAAACTGGAAGTTCTGGGTGATCCGAGAACGCTCTACCCCAACGTGGTGGAAACCATCAAAGCTGCGGAAATTCTGATAAAGGATGGCTTTCAGGTGATGGTTTATACTTCGGATGATCCCATCATCGCCAGGCAACTGGAAGAAATCGGCTGTGTCGCAATAATGCCTCTGGCTTCGCTGATCGGTTCCGGCATGGGGATTCTTAATCCATGGAATTTACAGATCATCATCGACAATGCCACCGTTCCGGTATTGGTGGACGCAGGGGTGGGAACGGCTTCCGATGCGGTTATCTCCATGGAATTAGGCTGCGACGGTGTCCTGATGAACACCGCGATTGCCGGCGCGCAAAACCCTGTACTGATGGCTTCCGCAATGAAAAAAGCGGTGGAGGCGGGCCGCGATGCCTATCTGGCTGGACGCATGCCAAAGAAGCTTTACAGCGCAAGCCCCAGTTCTCCCGTCAGCGGAACGATCGCCAGCAGCGAAGACAAAGCTTCATAATTCCGGTTCCGGGCCTTTCTAAATGGCAGAGCATCGTCCCGTTCGCAGCTTTGTCCTTCGCCAGGGGCGTGTTTCAAATGCCCAACGCCGCGCCCATGAAACTCTGATGCCAAGATACGGCATTCCCTTTGCGGAAAACCTGCTTGACCTTGAAGTTATTTTTGGCAGGAATGCGCCAAGAATCCTGGAGATTGGTTTTGGCATGGGCGAGACGACAGCCGCTATCGCCAGAAACCATCCCCAATGTGACTATTTGGCCATCGATGTTCACACGCCCGGGGTAGGCAGTCTGCTGAAGCAAATCGACGAGTTCGGATTGGTGAACGTGCGCGTCATCCAGCATGACGCAGTAGAGGTACTGCAACAAATGTTGCCATCGGAATGTCTCGACGGAGTCCATATTTTCTTCCCAGATCCCTGGCCAAAAGCGCGTCACCATAAGCGGCGGCTGGTACAGCCGGAATTCATCGCACTCCTGTGCCGCCACCTGAAACGCGGCGGGTATATCCATGTTGCGACCGACTGGGAGGATTATGCCGACGAAATACGGAAAGTTTTGACCAGCGAATCGCAGCTGGTCAATACGGTTGCCGATTATGTCTCCCGTCCTGAATACCGGCCTTTAACCAAATTCGAGCAACGGGGTTTGCGATTGGGCCATGGCGTGTGGGATATGGTATTTCAAAAAAATAGAGAACACAACAGAATAGACAAGCGCTAAACGTTGCTCTCCGGCAGGAAGATCTGCAATAAATCGTTCAGAAACCGTCTGCCGGTAAGCGTAGGCGCGATATGTTGATAATCGCGCACGATCAGTTGGCGTCGCTCTGCTTCGTCTAGTTGACGCTGGATACTGGTAACAGGCAGACCCGTGCGTTCCATGAACATTTCCGGAGCAAAGCCGCTTGTCAGGCGCAACGCGTTCATCATGAATTCGAAGCCCCGGTCGTTTCGCCCTATTTCATGCTGTTCCATGATGGGCGGGCCGTAAGCCGCCTGATCTGGCGCGGCTTTGGCAAGATATTCCCGGGGTTGCTTATAGCGTATCTGGCGCACGATTCTGTCAGCAAAACTTATTTTGCTATGAGCACCTGCTCCGATACCAAGATAGTCGCCGAACATCCAGTAATTCATATTGTGGCGGGACTCCTGTCCGGGTCGGGCAAATGCCGAGGTTTCGTAGTTGATATAACCACCATCAGCAAGCGTTTGCTCGATCATCACCTGCATTTCCGCTGATAAATCGTCATCGGGTAACTGCGGCGGATAGCGATGAAACAAGGTATTCGGTTCCAGCGTCAGATGATAGGCGGAAATATGCGAGACACCGGATGCGGCCGCTGTCTCGATGTCGCTCCGGGCCTGCTCCAGTGTCTGATCCGGGAGGGCATACATCAGATCGAGATTCACGTTGTCGAAATGCTTCTGGGCGATTTCAATTGCACGATGTGTTTCGCTGTCGTCGTGTATTCGTCCCAGCACTTGAAGGTGCCTGAGGTTAAAGCTTTGAATACCGATGGACAGGCGATTGATTCCCGCAGCCCGGAAGTCGGCGAACTTTTTTACTTCGAATGTTCCGGGATTTGCTTCGAGCGTGATTTCGGCGAAGTGTTCCAGCGGCAGCAACGCCCTCACCGCAGCGAGAATCGCATCGACGGACCGGGCGCTAAACAGGCTGGGCGTACCGCCGCCAAAAAATATACTGACGACTCTGCGTCCCCAGATCTGTGGTAACGCCGCTTCAAGATCGCGGGTCATCGCCGCCACATATTCAACCTCCGGCACATTTCCTTCGCCCGCTTCATGCGAATTGAAATCGCAATAGGGGCACTTCTTCATGCACCACGGGATATGAATATAGAGACCCAACGGCGGAAGTGATGTCAGTCTCGGAGACTGGGAACCCAATATGGATGCAGGGGAAATGATCGCTGCCATGATCAATTTGAGACGCAGCAAACGAGAGGCGTCGGCTCAGCTTTAATTGAAATCCGTTTTATCTTTCCAGTTGTCCATCGATTCGTTCAAATTGTTTCTTCCTTGATGCTCCCGACGAGTCGGGCCAGCGCCTTGCCACGGTGGCTGATTCGATTTTTTTGCTCCATTGGAAACTCTGCTGCAGTTTTGCCCAGATCCGGCAGAAAAAAATAAGGGTCGTAACCAAATCCGCCGCTACCGCGCGGTTCCAGGATGATTTCGCCATACCAGGCGCCATCGGCGATGATGGGCTGCGGGTCATCGGCATGGCGCACCAGCGTAATGATGCAGTAATAGTGAGCCTTCCGATCGGGCTGGTCTCTTAACACGCCGACCAGCTTCTGATTATTTTGCTCATCCGATTTCGGCTCCCCCCCATAGCGCGCCGAATAAATCCCCGGTTCGCCGTTCAAGGCATTCACGCATATTCCGGAGTCATCTGCCAGCGCCGGCAATCCAGACAATTTGCTGGCGTGGCGCGCCTTGGCAAGGGCATTTTCGACGAAAGTGCAATAAGGCTCGTCCGCTTCGGCGACATTGAAGGCGGATTGCGGCAATACCTCAATTCCCAGCGGTTCAAGCAAATGGCGAATTTCCCGCAATTTACCGGGGTTGCTACTGGCGATAACGAGTTTCTGCATTTTGACGCTCATTTTCTTGCCAGCGCCGTTTTCTGAACTCCGATCAACTCTTGTATTCCCCGCTGCGCGAGGTCCAACATGGCATTCAACTCCTGCCGGCTGAACGAGACGCCTTCGGCGGTACCCTGCACTTCCACCAGACCGGAAGCGCCGGTCATCACTACGTTCATGTCGGTGTCGCAGCAAGAGTCTTCCAGATAATCCAGATCAAGCACCGGGACGCCCTGGTATATGCCGACCGAGACGGCGGCGACATGAGTGAGTATCGGTGTAATAGATATCAGCTGCCGGTGCAACAGCTTATCCACCGCATCATGCAGAGCCACAAATGCCCCCGTGATGCTGGCGGTCCGGGTGCCGCCGTCGGCCTGGATAACATCGCAGTCAATCTGGATGGTGCGCTCGCCAAGCTTTGTCAGATCCACTACCGAACGCAACGCGCGTCCGATCAGGCGCTGGATTTCCATCGTGCGGCCGGATTGCTTGCCCTTGGCTGCTTCACGCTGCATCCGTTCATTGGTGGAACGCGGCAACATGCCATATTCGGCGGTAAGCCAGCCCTGACCTTTACCCCTGAGAAAGGGCGGCACCTTCTCGTCCAGGCTGGCGGTGCACAATACCTTGGTATCGCCGCACGCGATCAGCACCGCACCTTCAGCGTGCCTGGTGTAATGCCGGGTAATTTCAACGGGGCGGAGTTGAGTCGGGGTGCGATTGCTGGGGCGCATGGCTGTGGTAAAACGTTAGAGGATAATATAATCGACGGAGCTATCGCGGCGCGTAGCGCAAAACTTGCCATGACTGGCGGCAAGGATTGTGTGTCTGGCGTGTTGTGGCATAATCCGCGATGATCAAGTGATCACGCGCCACGTTAATATTTTAACGTATTAAGGATTTGTCGGGTTAAATTAGCATGATCTACAGCATGACCGGCTATGCAACGGTTACGAAGGAAGTGCCCCGCGGTTCGCTGAACCTGGAGTTGCGCTCTGTCAATAACCGTTACCTTGACATCCAGTTTCGTCTGCCCGATGAGCTTCGCATGCTGGAGGCGACAATGCGCGAGTTGCTGACAGCCCGCTTGAACCGGGGAAAAATCGATTGCCGTTTAAGCTTTTTCCGTCTCGCCGGCGCGGAAGATTCACAGCAGATCAACGCCAATTTGTTGCAGAAATTGCTGGAATTGGACCGTTCCATCAGGGTGGCGCTACCCGATGCGCGTGGCCTGGAAGTAGCGGATATTCTTCGATGGCCTGGGATATTGGGTGCCGATCTACCGCCAGCACAGGATTTGTGTGATCCCTGCGTAGAATTGCTGCATATCGCGCTGGATGAATTTGCGGCGGCACGCGCTCGCGAAGGTGAAAAACTTAAAGTGATACTTCTTGAGCGCCTTGGCAGGATGCGTTGCCTGACAGCCGAGATATCGCCGCGCATTCCCGCATTGCTTGCGGCTTTCCAGAAAAAGGTCAAGTCCCGGCTGACAGAAGCCATGATAAATCATGACGATGATCGCATCCGTCAGGAGTTATCCTTATTTACTAGCAAAATCGATGTAGACGAGGAGTTATCCCGCTTGCAGACCCATCTGGACGAAGTGGAGCGGATTCTGTCCGGCGGTGGAGCAATCGGCAAACGCCTGGATTTTTTGATGCAGGAGCTTAATCGTGAAGCCAACACGATAGGTTCCAAATCGGTGGATGCGGAAGTGTCCAAAATTTCCATGGAACTCAAGGTGCTGATCGAGCAGATGCGGGAGCAGGTACAGAACATCGAATAGCCTTTCATATGCGATCTGTCGCTAGTCGGGGATATCCGTTGCGTTGGCGTTGGACACGGTATGGATTACGCTTGAATGGTCCGTCTCAGTCAAATTGCCCAAAGATGTAGCCAGGGCGGATTCAATAAAATAAATTCAAGAGAAGACTCTGTACTGCCGTAAATACCTCAAGGCAAAACTACCCAAGGAGAGGGAAATGGCAACGGTTACGGTCATGTATTACGATACCTATAGCAAAGCGGCGGACGGCATGATCAGGTCGAAGAGACCTGCTACACGTGAGACAATCGTCGAGCACATTAAGGGGACCCCAATACCCGAAACAGAGCTGCGAGTTGATGATGCCTGGTTGGACCAGGACGGATTTCTAAAACAAAGTTACCTTTAACCCAGATAATCCATTAGGCGGCTCTGTGAGCCTGCCCGAGTGCTGGTGGTCAGTTTGCGGCCATTTTCGCCGCTTGCTCGGCGTCCATAGACCAGGCTATGGACTTCTCCCAACCGACAAAACAGTCTCGCAACCCGCCTCGCCATATCTCGCGTCCTAACGGATTATCTGGGTTTAAGGCGCATGCGCAATTCTGATAACGGGAATATCTGATAGCGCCGTCGCTCTCTGACAATAACCATACCATGCGATATCTTGCACGCTGGCGCCAGGCGCGCATCCTCAGCAAGGGTTGAAGTAAGCCAGACCCAGCGTCTACATAGTTGGGAGGCTCTATTCTCATTCAGATGCAATCCGGCAAATTTCACGCAGGATAGTAAGTTTACCGTTGCCATAACAAATGGTTCAGCATGGGTAATTGCTTTTACCATCCTGCTGCTGAGTAGTGTGC
>JBOIFK010000254.1:0-2736 GCA_050741585.1 Nitrosospira sp. | reverse complement strand
GCTATCTTTTAATCTGTTCGCTGACCCACATAGCACAACAGGTAGCAGTCTGTCGGACTTAAAGGAAATGGCTGAAAAAGCGTCTGGACGGTGCATATTTCACCGCTTTTCGACCAATAGAACAACTATTGGTCTTCAAGACCGTCAAAATCTGTCCTCGCCCAGTCACTTTTTCGCATCGATTCTTCAAGTCCGACAGGCTGCTGGGTTTGCGCGAAGCCAGGCGGCTTTCTGCAAATCTGGAAACATTGGATGCCCCGCTCATTTCTTGCCAGATTTCGCTTTCTCTTTTTGCGCCGACTTTTCAACAGAGGCGATCAGCGCCCTGCAATTGGTGTCTTCACCAGGGCCGGTTTCGATCAGTGGTATCAATGCGGCAAACGGGGTTGCAAACACGCCCAGCAATACGGCTGCGCCAATACGCATGGCCAGTATTTTGTCCGGGTATATGGTGGGCTCCTTGAAGGTGCCGGTAATGTGGACAGGCGTGCGGAAGCTCGCGATACTGAAGTCCTTGGGTTCCGGGGAGAGCTTCATTTCGATGGTTTCCTCGGCAAGGCTGATCTGACCCTCGCCCAGAATGTTGGTATCGGTCGTATCGACGATGAACGCCTCGCTCTTCATGAGGCCTTTCTTGATGTCGAAATCGGCCACGGCACAGCGCAACTTCACGTTCTTATCCCCGGAAAATAAGAATTTTATGATCTCTCCTCCGTCGAGTCCTATCAACTCCAGCATCATGTTGCTGATTTGTCCGCCCGACATAATCAATCCGAAGCGGCCATCGGCCGCGCCCAGAAGCGTGCCGACGGATTTGCCCTGGCTCTTTACGTGCGCCGTGCCGCCGATCTTGCCGACACTTTTCTTGTTAAGCTCCATCTTTGGAACCAGCTTGGGCAGCTGGAGATGCTTGAAATCGACCTTCGCTTCCCCCGCCGGAATAGCCTTGCGGGCATCCACCGTGACATTGGCAATGATGTTTCCTCCCGCGACCGAGAAATTGGCAGGATCCAGCGTCATCACCCCATCGTCGATTTTGAGATGGGTTACCACATGATCGACTGGTAAATCTTTGTTGCGGATCGATTGACCGGTGAACTTGACGTCCGCGTCCATGGCCCGCAGTCGATCCACCTTGAATTCCTGGTCGGGTAGCATGCGATCGCGCTGCGCCTTTATCGAGGCTTTCTTTTCCTGTTTCTCCGCTGGGCTGTCCTGCGGTTGGGGCGCACGCCTCGCTCCGATGAAACCGCGCAGGTCCACAAGATCCAGAACCTTCGATACGACGTCCGCGCGCAACATGGGGCGTTTGCCGCCGGTGTCGATGAGAATGTCTCCACCCATGTCGCTCTTGCCAACCTCACCGGTGAATCCTTTCAATGACCATTCGGTTTTCTGATGCAGAAGCCTTCCCGCTATCCGGTACGGGGGCGAAGGAAAGAACACGATCCCCACGATCGGATAAAGCGCCGATAAATCGTCGCCGTGCAGCTCCAGTTTCAAGTCCATCGCCGATAGCGCCTGGAGTCCGGTAACGGTGCCGTCAAACGCGGCATGGCTGTTGCCGATTTGAACTTTTCCCTTGACGGGATAAGGGATGGTCTTGTCCGCAAGCGAGGCGATTTCGCCACCGTGGATCTGGCCCGTGAACTCCAAGCCGGTGAACTTTCCTTCCGCCACGAGGTTGATGGGCGCTTCGCGTGCGTCGGCGGACATTGAATCCGTGGATACTTTCACCGTTACGTCGGTTTGGGTCTTTGGATCGCGAAAGACAAGCGTGCCCTGGTCCAGGGCGAGCCTGCCTATTTTCGGCAATTCAGCCTCTTTTTCCTCCTTCTTGAGGTCCCAGTTGCGTCTTCCGTCCGCGTTTTTCTCAAGGAGGATTTTCGGCCGGGATATCGATACTTCAGGCAGGACGATATCGCCCGTGAGCAGATCAGGCAGGCTGATGCGGAACGATAGCCTGTTCACGCCGAGCATGGGCTGCTCGCTACCCCAATCGGCATTGGCAAGCGAGAGTCCTTCAATACTGATCAATGGGTGGAGTGACAGCCTGACATCGAGATCACCTTTGATCACGAATTCGCGGCCGGTCTTCTCGGTGACCTGCCGTTCGATATATGGTTTCATCATGTTCCAGTCGAACCAGATGACGAATATCACGGCAAGCGCGAGCAGCACACCGAAGGCAAATGCAATTCTTCTCTTGGAACGAGTTCTCATGACTGATCGGCTTTGCAATGATGATGGTGCCAAACGAACACGAATGCACAATATTCAACTCAGGCAAGTTCCGTTAAATAACGGGGCATTGACAAATTAAGCCCGTTGTCATTGTGTAAGCGCAGGCAGGCTTCCAAGCGTCCGCGGGTTTAATTCTTTGGCATGCTGCGAACCTGCAACCTTGTCCTTATCGATACCATACCTTTTCCGGTCGCTCGCGGTCGGTACGTCAGCGCACATATTTTATTTTTCCTTATCCTGCTTTGACCTGCGTGCAATGCACGGTGTTTATGCGCCAGCCGTATTTTTTATGAATATCTTTATGTCATCACAAGAAAATCAGCGTGGGGGAAGCCTTTCAGCGTCTGGAACACCGCATCCCAATGCATGGGCGTGTCTTGCACTCCAGCACACACGCGAGGCGTGGGGAGAACCGGATCGCTTCAGACGGGTCATATAATGGTAATGGTGCCTCTCCATATATGCCGGATGAATTCCATGCGAAAGGGGAAA
>JBOIFK010000253.1:0-7374 GCA_050741585.1 Nitrosospira sp. | reverse complement strand
GATCAAGGGTTGTCCGCGTTGGTGACACGTCCCACCAATGAGCTGAAATGGCAAGGGCCTATCTCAAAAAGATGGTGCCACCCGATCCGGGGGGCGACCATATATCCATAAATCTATAAAAATCCGGGTGAACGCTCGGAATTCGATTTGTATTCCTACGGCAAGGATGGCCAGCCCGGGGGTACGGGTGAATCAGCCGATATCACGAACTAACCGAGGTGATTGGACATGGCGAATAAAATTCCACCCCGCGCAGCCGGATGGAATTAGCTGCCGATAGTCTAGGAAATCGGTAACGGGTTGCCGAGCTACGCTGCCATTTACTATTACTATTTGATGCTGGCCGATTCAGGAACCGATTACGCCGCCATCGTCTTTGGTGATGACCACCACAGCGGAGCGCGGCTTGAATACGGATTCGTATCCGCTGGCTGTGGTCGGGCCATTGATGCCGCTGTCGGGCCAGGTCGAGTTCTCGGTGTAATGCGTTTGCCAGTCCTCTCCCGGATGCTGGATACCGACGAACATGGTTTTGCCGTCCGGGGTATTGCTGATGCCGGTCACTTCACAGTTCTTCGGCGCGGTGAGAAAGCGGCGGGTCTCGCCGGTGGAAGGGTCGGCGCATAGCATGACGTTTCCGCCGACGTTGGCCCAGTCGCCGGTGGCGTTGCCCTCCTGGTCGGTTTGGATCCACAGGCGGCCATCCTGGTCGAACCAGAGGCCGTCCGGCGCGCCGTAGTCGTCGCCGAGTATGTTGCCCCGATGGTGAGGCTGTGGGTCAAGCTTGTCGCCACATTCTGCGAAGATGTCCCATTCGAAACCTATGGCATCCACTTTGGCCATATCCTCGCGCCAACGAATGATGTGGCCGTAACGATTGTCCGGCCTCGGATTCGCGGCATCCACGGGTGGGCGAGCGCCGCCGGCGCTGGTAGTGCCGTCGGGATTGTTGTTGGAAGGTGGGGTGCTGCCGCGACGGTTGTTGTTAGTGAGGGTCATGTAGACATCGCGCGTGACAGGATGCGCGGCTATCCACTCGGGACGGTCCATCATGGTGGCGCCCAACCGGTCGGCAGCCTGCCGGGTCTTGATCAGCACTTCGGCCTGGTCTGCGAAGCCATTGTCCGGCACAAGGCCGTTCTGGCCCCACACCAGGGGTAGCCAGACCCCCCTGCCGTCCGCTTTGAACCTGGCGACAAACAGCGTGCCGGAATCCAGCAGATCACGGTTGGCGGCGCGATTCCTGGGATTGTATTTATCGGCGCAGACAAACTTGTAGAGATATTCGTTGCGCTCGTCGTCACCCATATATACGGTTAACGTATTGTCGGCTCCCACAACGCTCCAGGCATTTTCGTGCTTGATGCGGCCCAAGGCAGTGCGCTTGATTGGCGTGCTCCTCGGGTTCCAGGGATCGATTTCCACCACCCAGCCAAAACGATGTGGCTCGTTCGGATTGAGGTCGGCACGGAAACGCGGGTCGACCTCGTGCCAGCGGTAGCCAAAGCCACCCTTGACTACGCCGTAGCGTGCCTGTCCAGAAAGAATTTCCAGCTTCTGTTCCGGATCTGGTACGCCTGATGCATCGCCGGTCTCGTTGGAGAAATAGCCATTCCAGTTTTCCTCGCAGGTGAGGTAGGTGCTCCAAGGGGTATAGCCATGGGCGCAATTGTTGAGTGTGCCGAGAACTTCCGTGCCGCCGGGGTCTGCGGTGGTCTTCATTAGATCATGGCCAGCGGCCGGGCCGCTGAGTTTGCAGAGAGAGTTGCCGGTGATGCGCCGGTTAAAAGGCAGAGGGCCGTTTGACCTCCCAAGTGTCATTCTTTTTCCATACCTCGACCACACTGATGCCGTGAGCGGTTTGCTGGGCACGTACCATGTCGGGTGTGAGCGGTATGGTCGCGTAGTCGGATGCGGGAGTAATGTTATTGACCATGGAAGGGTCGACGTACTCGTGATTGGTTAACAGCAGACCGCGAGCATCGGCAATGCCAGCCGCCCCCGCGGCGGGGAACGGGAACAGGTGCATGCCGTCGATATGGGCGCCAAAGGTACGCAACTGTACCGCCTCCGTCATCGCGCTCGCCGGGTCCCAATGCGGTGCATTGGTGAGGGAATCCCCCCAGGCAATCAGCACACGGGCGGTGTAACCACCGGGCACGGTGACGCTATCATCCCCGGCGGAAAGATATAAATTGGCAGGCACCGAACTGAAGCTGATGCTCTCCCGGGGGGCGGGCGCTGCATAGGCATACTTAACCAGACCATCGAACAAAGAACCGCCGAATGCGGCAGCTGCGGTGACGCCCAGGGAACTTTGGAGGAAGGCCCGGCGGGACAGCTTGCGCGCATCGATCAGATCGTGGAGGGAAGGATTGCCGGATTTGTTACTGCTGGCGCGACTGGGGTTTGTCTTTCCGTCGGGATGCAGGGCGCTGCTCATCGTTTCTCCTTGCTGGGCATATCTTTCAGTGAAGTACCTGAAATTGATGCACGTTGTTTCATGGATGAGGTTTTATGTATGGCCCTATTTTCATGATCTCGTGTTACAAAAATTGTATTGGCGCACAGACTAGGCTTAAGCAGGACAGGCCAGCCGAACCGGCATATCCCCCCATTCGTTATGCCCGGCCCTACCGTATTGCCGGGCAGCAGCGGAGTATCGGCCATCAGTACGATTTCTGATGACTGCATCAACCCTGCCCGATAAAAACTGGTAGCATGACGCGCACTCTGGAAGGTAAAAAAGCCGAGAGAACCTTATGTTGAATAATTAGTGGTGACACAACGCGCTGTGGACGGACGACGGTCCGCACTTCGTGGATTTTGACGACAGCCGCATGGGGCCGGCGGTGCAGGACTTGTGGATGCTATTGTTGGGCGAACGCGCCGACAGGGTGCGGCAGCTAAGCGACGTGCTGGCCGGATATGAGGATTTTTGCGATTTCGACGAACGCGAACGGCATCTGATCGAAGCGCTGCGCACCTCGGCCACGATTTATCTAGCGCATTCTCAATATTTACGGTCCATGGATCAAATTCTGGTTGCTAATACTATGGAATATCGCTATATAGTTAAACAAAATTTAACTATAGCAATATTATAATAATCGTTTGGGTACTATTTCAGGAGATGAATATGGGACCGAGGCTTATTCAGTTACGTCGCCGATACAAGCTTAGCCAGACCAAGCTGGGTGAATTGTGCGGCGTTTCAAAGGCTGCCGTTTCGCAGTGGGAAACCGGTGTTTCCACACCCGAAATAAGAAAACTTGTCGAACTTCGTTCAAAGCTCGCCTTTTCCTTTGACTGGTTGCTTACCGGACAAGAGGGAACCATTGATAGCCGTTCTGATGGTATGCCGCAAGTAGAGCGGCGCTGGGCTGAGAGACGCTGGGACTACAGACGCGAGACCTGCAGGCGTAAGAAATACAGGCGTCAGAGCGACAAGCCCAGTAATCCCGTCTGAGAATGGCGGCACTCCAGAGACGGCAACTCGCCGTCACCCCGGTCTGGAATCCCTCTCCCAATGCCTGGATTTCATGCCCTTATCCGGAATCGTTGAACTTGGTAACGGACTGACGCCTACGAAGTTTAGTGGTCGCCATCTGGAGCAGTGGCGCGTCCAGCGCGGCCAATCTGGTCAAGCGCCCGGTTCGCCCGCGATTCATCCATGAGGTTTGGTTGCGGTATTTCAGTCTCATACGTGCATGGAATTGAATATCCATGCAAGTTGCTGAAAGTTTTTTATATAAGCCAGGAAATCCCCCACACCGACGAACTTTCCCGGCAGGTACAAGAATGAGATAATGCGTTCCTGGCCAGGGACGCTCTCGCAGTTGGTTGGCAGCGTGCTAATAAATCCCCAATAGCAGCCAGAGCCAGGCAAATCAAAAATGGCAGTGCTCAGGATAATCACTGGCAGGGTGGTCAATTCACAAACATATACTGCAAATAATCAAATAATCAAAATCATACATGTTGCTAATGATCGATAATTACGACTCCTTTACCTACAACCTAGTGCAATATTTTGGCGAGTTGGGTGAGGAAGTGGTCGTGTTTCGCAACGACGAAATTACGCCTGATGAAATTGCGCGGTTAAAGCCTGTGCGCATCGTTATTTCACCTGGTCCCTGTACGCCCAGTAAGGCGGGGATATCGATACCGTTAATTGAGCTCTATAATAGCCAGGTTCCCATACTGGGGGTTTGTCTCGGGCATCAGAGCATAGGTCAGGCTTTTGGCGGTAAAATCGTAAACGCTAAAAAACTCATGCATGGCAAGACTTCCCCCATTTTCCATACAGGCGTGGGCGTGTTCCGAGGCTTGCCAAATCCATTTACGGCAATCCGTTATCATTCGCTTGCCATTGAGCGTGAAAGTCTTCCGGATTGCCTCGAAATCACTGCCTGGACGGAGGATGGCGAAATCATGGGCGTGCGCCATAAAACTCTGGCAGTCGAGGGCCTGCAGTTTCACCCGGAATCCATTCTGACCGAGCACGGACACAAGTTGCTGGAAAATTTTCTGAATCAGCGAATGGTCCAACGGCCCGCGTGATCGTGATCGGGACTGCACATCATAGAAGAGTCTCATCATGAAGCCGCAGGAAGCGCTGACCCGTATTATCGAACACCGCGAAATTTTTCATGACGAGATGCTTTCGCTCATGCGTCAGATCATGGGTGGGGAGATGTCGCCGGCGCTGATCGCCGCTATTGTCACCGGGCTTCGGGTAAAAAAAGAAACCATCGGCGAAATTGCTGCCGCCGCGCAGGTGATGCGCGAATTTGCTACCCGGGTGGAGGTGGCGGATCACCAGCACCTCGTGGATACCTGCGGGACCGGCGGAGATGCCGCGCATACTTTCAATATTTCCACCACCGCTGCTTTTGTTGCCGCAGCAGCCGGAGCGCGAGTCGCCAAGCACGGCGGCCGCTCCGTATCCAGCAAATCGGGAAGTGCGGATGTGCTTGAAGCCCTCGGCGCCAATCTCAATCAGACAGCTGGGCAGATAGCGGAAAATATAAGCGAAATCGGCCTTGGTTTCATGTTCGCCCCCAATTTTCACAGTGCCATGAAACACGCTGCGCCCGTTCGGCGCGATCTTGGCGTACGCACCCTGTTCAATATCCTGGGGCCGCTGACCAACCCTGCCGGGGCAAAGAACCAGGTGCTGGGGGTGTTTCACCCGGATCTTGTCGGCATCCTCGCGCGGGTGTTGCAGCGCCTGGGCAGTCATCATGTGATGGTGGTCCATGGCAGGAATGACCAAGGGGGACTGGATGAAATCACCATTGCGGGTGAAACCTGGATTGGCGAACTCAGGCACGGCGAGGTGACGGAATATGCGATTAAGCCGGAGGATTTTGGCATGGAGACAGCAGCGATCGAAACGATACAGGTGCAAGACAGCGCGCAATCGAGGGAGATGCTGATATCGGTGCTGGATAATCAGCCAGGCCCCGCGCTGGATGTGGTGTTGCTTAACGCCGGGGCGGCGATCTATGTTGCGGGCGTGGCGGAATCGCTGGAACAGGGCCTGGAAAAAGCCCGCATCGCGATAGAAAGCGGCGCAGCCAAGGTAAAATTACGTGAACTGGTCGAATTCTCAAATCGGGATAAAGTTTCCCCGGTTTAACCATGTCTAATATTCTGCAAGAGATTCTGACTGTCAAGATGCAGGAAATCGCTGCGGTAAAGGCGATCAAGTCCCTGCCTGCGATGCGACGAGAGGCCGAGGCGGCAGCGCCACCCCGTGATTTCACCGGAGCGATCCGCGATAAAATTGGCGCCGGTCGGCCTGCAGTCATTGCGGAAATCAAGAAAGCCAGTCCCAGCAGAGGTGTGCTGCGCGAGCATTTCGATTCCGCTGCGATCGCAGTCAGCTATGCGCTGCATGGCGCGGCCTGCCTGTCAGTGTTGACTGACGCGCAATTTTTTGGCGGTAGCGTGGAATATCTCAAGCAGGCCCGAGCTGCCTGCGAACTGCCGATACTGCGCAAGGATTTCATGCTGGACGAGTACCAGGTCTTCGAGGCCCGCGCGATGGGATCAGACTGCATTCTGATCATTGTCGCAGCGTTCTGCATGTCTTCGTTTTGGACAGGGGAACGCCGGGAAGAGGAGGAAGCGATTACAAGAATGCGCAAGCTCGAAGCGCTTGCCCAGGCGTTGGGCATGGCCGCGCTGATCGAAGTTCACGATGGCGCGGAACTGGAACTTGCATTGCAATTAAGTTCTCCGCTGATTGGCATCAACAACCGCAATTTGCGCACTTTTGAAACGCGCCTGGACACTACGTTGCAACTGCTTGACCGTATTCCGCCGGCACGTATCGTGATTGCCGAAAGCGGGATCCTCGCGCCCGTCGATGTCGCGCTGATGCGCAATCACCGCGTCAATGCCTTCCTGGTGGGTGAAGTTTTCATGCGTGCCGATAAGCCGGGAGAGGAGCTGGAGCGATTGTTCGGATGATTGGAGCCGTCCCCCGTGAGTCGCCTGCAGGGCGTGCCAACATTTCCCAGGTGAAAATCCGCTGAGGATCGCTGTTCCAGCGGTTTTGTTGCAAAAAAGCAACACAAGCTTCTTCCATATTCCGAAAGTCGCTTGATTCTCTTGCTACGTGGTGCCGCGTTAGGCACAATCTCTCAACCTTCTCACTTCGAGGGGTCCAAGCAGCGGGACGCACTACACCGAAATAGGGTCGGTGAGATGGCCCCACCGTTTCAACTTTAAAGGAGATTTTCCACATGAAAAAGAAACTGATTGCACTGGCTGTCGCTGGGGCACTCGCAGCCCCGGTGGTTGCATCCGCTCAGGGGACAAACGTCACGATTTTTGGTAGGGTACAGGCTGAATACAGCCTCAACGATTCGTCGGGCCGACCCAGCGAGGGAGCCCTGCAGGACAACGCCCGCTCGTCGCGTTGGGGACTGCATATTACCGAGGATCTCGGCAATGGGCTCAAAGCCAACGCCCGTCTGGAAATGGGCCTGAATGCGGGTTCCGGTTCGGCCACGACGCCTCGTGAGCAGTGGGTTGGTCTCTCCAGCAATAACTGGGGCGATGTCAAATTTGGCCGTGTCCAGTCTCCGTTCAAGGACTTCGCCGGTGGTATGACGATTGATCCATTTGCCTATACCACCCTGCAAGCCAACGGTGCCGGCGGTACCATGTCCGGCGGTGCTAACGGCCTGGGTTCGGGTGCAAACGGTTTTGTTAACAGCGCTATCCGTTTTGACTCCGCGACGGTGGAAGGCTTCTCCTTCGCTGCCCTGTTTATGCCCGGTGATGCCAATAGTCTCGATCCTCTTCAAACGGGCAGCATCGTATCCGGCTTTGCGCCCGGTGGTCTGGGTAGTCAAGGCA
>JBOIFK010000252.1:0-10725 GCA_050741585.1 Nitrosospira sp. | reverse complement strand
ACACCATATAGCGCAACTCCTTGAAACGGTCGTCGACAAAATTCTCCAGCTTTGCGTCGGTTGTCTCCGCCTGTGTTTTTTCGCTGGTTTTCCCGAATAACTTCTCCAGCTTGCTCCTGGCTGCTTTTACCTTATCCGCTGCCCCATCCATTGCTGTCTTTTCGCTCTCTTCGACATCAACAAGCGTTACTTGCTTTACGATAGAGCGCATTAGAGAAACCAGGGGTGAGTCAGCTGCGGACAGAATTCTCGACGTCTCGATGCTCTTCTGCAAATTAGTGGGTTGCACGAGCCTGATATCGTTTATGAATGCTGACCATACTGATGCATAGTCTTCAAGATATAACCGGCGCACTTCGTTCAGCAGACGCGCTTCCGCCTCGGAATTGATCCATCTGGGGCGATCCTTCTCCTTAAGACCAAGTACCCATGCTTCTTCAGCCGACAACTGTTCGGTGACCTCCTTAGCGGCTTGAGGAAAAGCTTCATGATAACCAGCGTAGCTGTACAGACCCGGCACACCTTGGGTAAGAGGTTGACCGCTGACACGTGTAAAAACCAGGAGGGCGGCGGGCCCCGCCGCTTTTGCAATCGTGAATTCCGGAATTTCCGTTCCTATTTCCAGTTGCTTGATTCTGCCATAGATCCGCTGCGCGATGGGTATCCGAGCCAGGGTATGGCGCACATTGGCGATCAATTGCTCATTGGCGGGAATAGGCGACGACAGTTGACCGGGGGCTAAAAGAAGGTTATCCAAATGGGATTCCAGTTGGCTACGCTGCTCAACGGTAACCTCACGGGGGAGGCTGACCTCCCAATCCGTGGTGATAAAAGCCTTCAGCGCTACAGGATCGAGGTGCTTGGGCTGATGAAGCATAAGGTAAGCCTTGAGTCCTTCGTATAAAAGCTCCAGGTTTTCTCGACTGTCGGTGCTCAGGAGGCGTTCGATTCGCAGTACCATCTGAGGCAGAAATGCATCCCGCAATAATTTCTGATAGACATTATCAGACGCGGCAGCCAGCTTCTCGCCCTGATAAAGGCCTAGGCCCATTGATAAGGGAACATCTTCATTTTTGTCGGTGGCGGCATCGGTCAAGTCCCTCACAGAGTTAAGGACCGGCAGGAGGCTGACTATATCCATGCTCTGCAGGACCGGCAATTCCTCGATCTTTTCCAGAATCACAGGAATTTTTGCATTCACCTGGGCAACATAGTTTTTATTGTTCGAATAGCTGACGCTCCATGCCGCGATCGCGCCCAGCGTTATCAGTCCGGCAATACCAAACATGCTCCATTGCAGTGCAGCATGCTTGCGCTCCCAGCGCAAATTTGTGCCGGCAAGCCCAGCCTCCGAAAAAATTACGTCCTTTACGAGCCGTGTCAGGAAAAAACTTTTGCCACTCGGCTTATTAGGAGGAAGCAGCTTGCGGTCGAGGTGGAGCGCACGGGCCAGAGTCCCCATGGCGCGGTCTATTGGATTCCCTTCCTGAGTTCCACTGGTAAAATAAAGGCCGCGCAATAATGGCTGCTGTTCGAAGCGGGAGGGAGAGAATACCTGATTCAGAAAAGCAGCGAGCACCTCCTTGATGCGGCTGAATTGCTGAGGAAAGGTGTATAGCAGCGACCGCTTTTCGATATCTCTTTCTTGCTCCAGTCGGTCGATAAGTCTCTCATTGAGCCGTTTTTCCAGCGTCAAGAATTCAGCCGTGAAGCTATTGAGCGGTGGGGAATCCTGGTTTTCGCTGAGCGGAAAAGTCATGCCCCATACCTGAGCTCGTTCTTCCTTGCCATATTCGTCGAAGAATTCCATGAATCCGGCAAGCAAATCAGCTTTGGTGACCAGTACATAAAGCGGAAAGCGAATATTTAATTCCTCGTGCAGTTCCTGTATGCGTTTACGGATTGCGCGGGCTTGTGCTTCGCGCTGTGCCGGAGTTTGTTGCAACAGATCTGCTACGCTGATCGTGACAATGACACCATTGATGGGTCGTCGGGGACGATATTTTTTTAGAAGCTGCAAGAACCCCGTCCAGGCAGCGCTATCTGCTTCCCGGTTGCTTTCCTGAGTTGTGTAGCGGCCGGCTGTATCGAGCAGCACAGCCTCATTGGTGAACCACCAATCACAATTGCGGGTGCCGCCGATACCGCGTAGCATCTCCTGCCCGAAGCGTTCAGCAAACGGGAATTGAAGCCCGGAGTTAACGAGCGCTGTAGTTTTTCCCGACCCCGGCGCCCCGATGAAGATGTACCAGGGAAGTTCATACACATATTGACCGCGTGTTAGAAGAGCCAGCAAGGGATTCCTGGCGGATCCGCCGAGATTGGCCTGTTTCAGTACCTCCACGGCTTCTTCAAAGCGCTTGCGCAATATGGCTACTTCTTCGGCCCCCGCATTATCGGCCGGTTGGGAGGGCGTGGATGGATGCCGCAAAAGGCCTTCCATCAGCTTGGCATTCAGGTTTTTTGCCTTGATTGCACTCCAGACGAGTTTCCCGACATAGATGATTGCGATGAATACGATCAGGATCAGCCGTACCGTATCGGATTCCAGTGGATAATATTCCGCCACGGCAATTAATGGCCCAGCGAACCAGATTAACAGGCTGAGTGCCGCCAGACCAAGGATTGTCATGGTCCGGCGATTGAACAGGAGTTTGAAAACGCTCTTCATCCCTTTACCTTTTCTTCGAAGCGAGGCGCAGTGTGACGGAGACAGCTTTCCCGAGTCCCGAAAGATTATTTAAGAGATCCACCAGTGTAGTGAGTCAGAGATATCGCTACTTAAAAATGGCCAGATTGTCGCCATACTGCGTTGCTCGTCGTTGCATATGAGTAACTATGCGCCTCCTCGCGCCTTGTCTGACGTCAATCTGGTCATTTTTAACATTCCTTCCCGGTTTATTCATTTGAATCGGTTATGTAACGATATTTCTGACTCACTACACTAGCTACGGGCAGGAGGAACGTAAAGTATGATCTCTACCCTGCGATTGAGCATCCGACCGGCCTGTGTATCATTTGGAGCTATGGGTTCCGTCTCTGCCCGACCTTCCGCGCTAACGCGGCCTTGCAGCGTTCCCCTCTCGGTGAGAACCTGCATCACTGAAAGAGCTCGTTCTTTCGACAGATGCCAATTCGACGGGAACCGGGCCGATCTTATCGGTTGATCATCCGTATGACCGGTTATTCTTACTTGCCCCGGCACCGAGTTAAGCGCTGCCGCGACGCGTTCAAGGACAGGTAGAAAGCTCTGAGAAATGCTCGCGCTGCCGGGCGCGAATAATCCGTCGCCCCTGAGGGTGATGACGCTTCGGTCATCCTCGTCTCGCACTGAGATCAAACCTTCCCTGATTTCCTCGACAAGAAATTCCGCCAACCTGGGTTCGGCAGCCGGCAGAGGGATCGGCTCTGGAATCGGATTTTTAACCCGAATAGATTGCCGGATAGATTGGATTTTTGTAAATATAGGGTCGGACGCGTTATTCAGCATAAAACTGAAGCTCAGATATACAGTCAACATGATCAGGCCGCATAAAGCAGTCCAAACCCATACCGGCAGGAGAACAAGAATCTTTGCCCGCTTGACGGGAGCCGCTTGCCATCGCGCAGATAAATCACGTTCATACTCGCCCCGCTCCTTTTTCAGTAAGCTGGCAAGCCGTTCTCGTAGCGCATCCAGGTGAGCTTTACCGTTTTCAAGCACGCGATAGCGGCCCTCGAAACCTAAAGCGAGACATACGTACATGAATTCCAGCAAGTCACGATTTACCCCAGAATTTTCAGCCAGCTTCCCGAGTAACTGAAAAAATTTCTCGCCACCCCATGCCTCATTATGAAACATGACCAGCAGGCTGTGCTTCGACCACATTCCACTGCCCCATGGAGTTGATGCCGCAGCCTCATCCAAAAGTGTACATAGTGCGTAACGGGCAGCGATAACCTTTTCGGATGTCACTCCAGCTGCCTTCGCGCGTGATTCAAATGCTTTTATGTTCTGGGCAATGAAATCACGCAGACCGGATGGGTCGGGATGCTGCAGGGTGGCGCGCAACTGGGGCACAATATTAAGCAAGGGATTAGCGGCGGCGATTAACGGGTTGAGTCCAGCTGCCGCTGACAATTGGTCTATTTCTTTTACTCCAGACGAACTCGAGTCGGTGGTATGCCGATTATTTGCGGGTTGTCCTGGCGGAACGGTACGGCCGCCGGGTGAAGGCATTATGACGGTTTTGTCAGAATCCAAAGATGAAAACGGGTCATCCTGGCTCATAATATAAATCCGTTATCGGTTGTGAGAAGCGTTGGAGGCGGGCTTATCCTCGTATGGCCCAGAATTCCAGGGTAAGCCCGGGAAATTCCCCTGCGATATGCATAGCCAATCCCCCGGAACGTTCAAGCTGCTTCCACATTTCGCCTCCGCGTTCGAGTTCGAAGTAGCTGAATCCGGCATGGAAGGGTATTTGCCGTGGCGCCACAGGTAGCGAGTTGAGAGGAATGCCGGGGAGCGCGAGATTGACCAGATCGCGGATGCGTTCAACAGATCCGATCTTGACTTGTGCGGGGAAACGGATCCTTATGGTTTCCGCGGCCACTTGGGCATTGACTGCAAGGATGAATTGCGCGTTTTTTAGCAACTCCTGATCATGTATGATAGCGACCCGGACACCATACCTGCGGTCCTGCAGTTCTATTGGGATTGCGCTTTGCTCCAGCACCATGCTCAAGGAGGCACGTAAATCTGCCATGAGCGGCCCAAAGCAACTCACTAGCGCGTCATGCTGATATTCGGGATAGTCCGGCGGCCGGCGGTTATCCCTGGTGAAAGTTGCCAGATCTCCTGCCAAGCCCAGACACGTACTGAACAGGCGTTCGGGATGCAGCAGAGGATGAACCAGAAAGTGGGTAAAGACGGGTTCGTAACGGTTAACGGTTTGTAACATGAGAAAATCGGCAATTTCCGCAACTCCTCCCCGACTGGGTTGGGAGACCCGTCCAGCAAGAGTCTCGCCACGCTGGTGAAGCAGGCCCTGCAGTTCGCTTGCATACCCACTCAATGTAACGTCGCCCCCCACGCACAGCATTGGGGGGATAAACTCCTTTTTTGGAATAAGTTGGTTGTCGGGCCGGCGTTCCGTGACTTGCACTACGTCGAGCGTCGTATACGCGTCGGTCGCGTCGCGCTTACGCATGAGTCGCAGCCGCAGTTGCCCGACCTGCATGGATGTACTGTTACTGGAACTTGCGTTGGAATCGGATATTTCGCACTCTTCTACCGAGAAACGGGCAAGGCTGTTCTCCTGAGCATCGGCTGTGCCTGTCTCGTCCATCCCTGGGCGCCGCATCGGCAGTGCCAGCACAATGAGTTCATTTCGGATATCGCCCTCCACATCAAGAGGTACCGGTGGCGTATCCTCATTAGGGAAATCAAACGGTGTGCCATCAGGAAAGATCCCGCGCGCGGCAGTCAGTTGCACCTTGCCAAGCGCCACGGCAGTGCGACTGAGTTCCATGCTGCAGAATCCCCAGCAATAACCCAGCAACGGAGCGGCCCGGCCTTCGACCAGCCTTTCGAAATAACGATCGTGCTGCTGGAAATGCTGTGGTTGAAGAAACAGGCCTTCGGACCACACCACTTTATTGTTCCAAGGCATCTTATTGGCTCCGGTACCTCGTTCTTAAAAGTCCCCAACGCTTACTTTATTTCGTTTTGAGGTCTTATAATTTCAGATCCACTGCCGAGCGGCGCTGGTTTTTTGGATATGATCCCACACAAAAATGAGCATTCTTTCTCTGCGCCAATACGTATTCTGTCTGCATCAACTTGAATAAGAATAGTTGAAATCTTCTCTTTTGGCGGCATAGCCAGCGTAGCGCGCCATTGCGAATGCTCGAGATCCCGGAAGGCGGCTACCGCAGCCAGGTGGCGGGTATCAGCGTGCAAGGGCCTATGAAATTCCAGTCTCTCTCCGGGCCGGAGCTGGAACATTTCAACATTGAGCAATTCGGCACCAAGTATCTTTTGCTCACTATCGAAGATGGAGAAGAAATCGGCAGAATTGAAGGCGGCAACGGATTTAAGCTCATAAAATTTAACTTCTACTGGCGAAGCTCTGCGATGCGCATCTGGGTTCACGCTCGTTTGCGCGTAGAGCGAGACTTTTACTACGGTTGGTTTTGGAGTGCTGGCACATCCGGCGATCAAAAAGAGAGCGGCGACCGAAGCAATCCACCGAATGGTCAATGTAAACTTCATTCTTTCTCCCTTGTTTTCAGGAAGGCTTTACACCGTATTCATTGCACTAGTTCTTGTCAAGCCTAGTGGACAGAAAAGATGAGAATCAGGCGTTCCTGCTTGAGCGCAACTGTGCGGCGCAATAGTAGGGCTGCGGGGTTTGAGAAATGGATGGGGTCGCCCAAGGACTGGTTTGATTACGAATAGCCCTAAGGCAATTATATAGCCATTTAAAAATGGATTGGGATTGAATAACTTTGAGGAGAGAGTTACGGTGACGTTACTTTATGATGGCATCTACTGAGCAAAGCGTTGTTAATTCCGAACCAAATAAACGTGGTGACTTGTGTTATTACTATTTATCAAATGAAGTGCTGGAACCGGTTTTCCAAAGTCAATGTGAAGGACACCGCCGCGCCATGGCGTTTCGATCGATGTTAATTGCGCAGACGCTCCTGATGCCTGCGCGGCTGTTGACTGCCGATTCCGCGTTGACTCCTTACTCGGAACTGGTATGGCTCATCTGACTTCAAAACTGTAATCCGCAATGGTGAAGAAAGCGGAGTTTGGTGAGGTCGGAAAAGCCGGATGATGGGTTGTGCTTCGCTCCACCCATCCTGCCAAGGCCGTATGGAGGGCGTATTATTTATAACCACGAAGAAGGGAGCAAGCAATGTCAAGTATTGGCTACCACGAGCCCATCGAGGAGCTGTCCAATGAAACAAGGGATATGCACAGGGCAATTGTTTCGTTGATGGAAGAGCTGGAAGCGGT
The DNA here is from genome assembly GCA_050741585.1 of Nitrosospira sp. Taxonomy (GTDB): domain Bacteria; phylum Pseudomonadota; class Gammaproteobacteria; order Burkholderiales; family Nitrosomonadaceae; genus Nitrosospira. The sequence continues at coordinate 3,719 of JBOIFK010000252.1, read as the reverse complement.
GGATTGGTACAACCAGCGTGTGGATGCGTGCAAAGATGAGGAACTCAGGGCAATTCTGGTACATAATCGCGATGAGGAGAAGGAGCATGCCTCCATGGTGCTGGAGTGGATTCGCCGCAAGGACTCCGTGTTCTCGACCCAGCTGAAAGGCTATCTGTTCACGGACAAACCCATCGCGCACAAGTAAAAGCGCCGCCGGCCAGATTAATCCACCGACAGGCGGATGACGATTGCGGATTGCAGGAGAGTCGCCAGCCCCCATCGAATACTCAATACAGTGCGTAGAATCGGTCCCGGATAATCTTTCCATCCTTCCAATACTGAACGGCTACCTGGTCGAATTTCTTGTGCCCGAGGTTCTTATGCTTATATTCATAATGCCACTCGGTCATCGTGACGTCTTCCCCCACGGCAGTGGAGATGATCTCCGCCTTGAGCCACTCTTCAACTCCCTCAAAAATGTCTGATTCCCGATCCTTGGCTTTTTGAAGGCTTGTTGCCACCACATCGTTTTTTTCTATCACCACGCAATCCGCATGATAATACTTGTCCATGGATTCCAGAATTTCACCTTTCAGAATCAAGTTGTTCAAGTCATCCAGCTTCTCTTTCAAGGTCATCGTTTCCTCCATTCAAGTCGGCTTGTGATTTGTTCCTGATGGGCTGTGGACTGCCCCACGGGTAACATGGTAGTCCAAGACATCGCGGTAATGGTACCGTATCCCGGGAATTTTGTATCCCTATGCGTTACGTGTAATGGGACCTTTCGTAAGCAATGGCTGTACTAAAGTCCAATTGTTTTCGCTATTGAAGTTGATACGATACCAACATGCCAAATGCAAAGTGACTAGGGGTTTTTCACTTTCTGCGGCGCATATGTAAATCCAAAATTTGAATTTACGCGATTTGCGTGATAGCCGATTATTGCGAGCCATGATAAAAAATACCGAAGCACAACGCCGTCATACACTTTATCTTCGTGCCAAGAATGCCTTACGCGATCAGCATCAGGATAACTATGCGCTGATGCTTGAACGCCACGCGCAGGAGCTTGATACTCTCTGGGCAAGCTATAATCTTGCCGTAAAGAAGCTGGCTACCGAGCATAACAAGGCCGTCAAATCCAGGGCCCTCAAGTCCAAGGCGCTCAAATCCAAGGTTGTACCAATAGGCAAAAAGCGAGTATTAAGCGCTGAGCTGGAGGAAAAAGTTATGCATTAAATCTTTTAGAGAGCAATGACGCTGCGCGCTTTGCTATCTTCAAGATTTATTTCTCAACCATTGCCGCCGCGTTTCGCGCGCATTGGTAAAAATGCTTTCCATCGCTTCCCCATCGCCGCGCGCCAGCATTTCGCGCAAAGCCGTCAACTCATTCTGGTAAGCATCGATTTGTTCGCATAGAGCTTCGCGGTTGGCAAGGCATATGTCGCGCCACATTTCAGGAGAGCTGCCGGCAATACGGGTGAAGTCGCGGAATCCGCTGCCGGTAAAATGCAGTAGATCGCCTGGGCGCAGCAGATCCCCAGGATCGCGTCCGATGCCAGTATAGATGCGGTTCATCAGCAGAAAAGCCAGCACATGGGGAAGATGGCTGACAGCGGCAAAAATATTATCGTGCCGGATGGCGCTCATCTGCGAGACTCGCGCGCCACAAGCCTGCCATAATTCCGTTACTCGCTTTACCGCCCCGACACTGGTTTCATCCAGCGGGGTCAACACCAGATTCTTATTGCGGAACAGTTCGGCATCGGCTGCGCTTGCCCCGCTCAGCTCAGCGCCTGCGATGGGATGACCGGGAACAAAGTTGTTTAAATGTTTGGTCAAATATGAACGCGCGGCTGCAACCACATCCTGCTTGGTGCTGCCGGCGTCCGTCACGATTGTGTCCGGTTCGAGGAATGATGATATCTGCGCCATGATTTCACCGGTCTGGCCGACCGGTATGGCGAGGAACACGATCTCCGCATCTTTCAGCGCTCGCTGAAGGTCGCTGGCGATTTCATCTATCGCGCCCAGCCTGCGGGCATGCTGCAAATTTTCCGGGCTGCGTCCCACGCCGACGATGTGCCTGGCCAGCCCTGCCTTGCGCAGCGCCAGCGCGAAAGAGCCGCCGATCAGGCCGACGCCGATAATCACTAGTTTGTTGATCACGACGCTTGCCATAGTTGAGACCGGTTGGTTTCTGCGATTACAGGGTATTGCTGAATATGCCTATGATCCATTTTCGGTTTGATGCCTATATAAAGTATGGAGCAAAGCGGTAACCTATCAAAATCATCAACGACTCATCAAACCATGACCAGGATCTGGAAATAGCCAATGATGGTTGCGCTTTGCTCCACCCATCCTGCCAAAAAACCGTATGGAACCTGCCTTATAGACTTCGTCCGATAACCTGCGCTATTCCTTTCAATGATCCCATGAGGCTTTCGAATTCCTGAGGGCTCAGTGCCTGGTCGGCGTCACACCATGCCTCGCACGGGTTCGGGTGCATTTCCACCAACAGGCCATCGGCACCGGCGGCAATTGCCGCGCGCGCCAATGCAGGAACCATCCACGCCTTGCCTCCAGCATGGGAAGGGTCGACGATAACCGGCAAATGAGTTTCTTTTTTCAGCATGGGGATGCATGTCACATCCAATACGTTGCGGTAGGCTGTTTCAAACGTGCGGATGCCGCGCTCGCAGAAAATGATGTTGTGATTGCCACCGGCGGCAATGTATTCCGCCGCCATGAGCCATTCGGAAATCGTTGCCGACATGCCGCGCTTGAGTATCACCGGCTTGTTGATACGCCCGACTTCCTTCAATAGTTCGAAGTTCTGCATGCTGCGGGTACCGATCTGGATAACGTCCACGTCATATTTGAGAAAAGTGTCGAGCATGCGTGCATCCATCAGCTCGGTGACGATACGCAACTTATATTTGTCCGCGGCCTTACGGAACATTTTCAGTCCTTCCTCGCCATTGCCCTGGAAAGTGTAAGGACTGGTACGGGGCTTGAAGGCGCCCCCACGCATCAATCGGCAACCGGCCGTGGATACATGCTGTGCCGACAGATCCATTTGCTCCTGGGTTTCCACTGAACACGGGCCACCGATAACCTGTACGCGGTTACCGCCGATCAGGACCCCGCCGGCGTCTATTATCGAGTCGTGCTTGTGCGATTCGCGCGAAACAATTTTGTACTGCTTGACGATGTGCATCGAATATTCGACACCGCCCAGGGAATCGAACATTTCCGGATCGAGTTTGCGTTCATCGCCGATGGCCCCGATCACCGTACGTTCAGTGCCACGCGAAATATTTGCATCAAGGCCGAAGCCCCGAATTTTATTGACCACCGAATCGATCTGTTCGCTGGTGGCATCGCTGGTCATTATGATGATCAAGCTGATTCTCCGATTGCTGTCTCGAGTGATTTCAGGAATTTCTGGTTTTCCGATTCGAGCCCAACAGTGACTCGGAGATGCTCAGGCATTTCGTAAATACCGATGGGGCGCACAATAACGCCTTGCCTCAGGAGACTTTCGTTTATCGCGCGGACATTTCCGCCTTGCACGCGGAAGCTCAGAAAATTACCGTAGGATGGAATGTACTCGATACCTAATTGCCGCAATCCGGTGGTGATTTGCAGCATTCCCGCCTGGTTGAGCGCATAGGAGCGCTTCACGAATTCCACGTCCTCCAGCGCGGCAACCGCGCCAGCGAGGCCAATGC
>JBOIFK010000251.1:0-3844 GCA_050741585.1 Nitrosospira sp. | reverse complement strand
GCGTAAAAATATGGCCTTCACGCGTTACCAGCATTTCACGGCAAGAAAGTTTCGTTCGTTGCAAAAGACCATCCTGCACATTTTCGACTACAAATATTCCACTCAACCATTCATCCAGCATCGATTTTATTCCTGCACTATTGCAAGTCAGAAACCAGCACAGCGACGTCAAGCCCTGCCTGTCCTGCGGCATGTCCTTCGCCAGCTCGCTCTGTGCCAACGGTCTCACTGGCTCAAACAAAGCCCATTTTCCGGGAGGCGGATCATCCGCCCAATCATGCGCGGCATCCAGTTGCTCAAGCTGCGCGCTGTTCAGCCGCTCGCGCAATACTGCCTCAAGCGCATCCTCCCATCCCTTTTCAATCTGGATGCTTTGCCACAAACGCGGTAATGTGCCCAATTGGTGTTTCACCAGCCACGCACTCAAGCCTTCGCTGCCTTCGAGCCGATGCTGCAAGCGCTGCAAGGCATCGAGTCGCGCTTCCACCTGAATGATCTGCTGTTCCAATACCTGCGTCTTACGTTCGAACTCACGTTTGACTTCTTCCGCATTCAGCCGCAGGCTTTCAGTTTGCGCAAGCATTTCCTGCCTCTGCTTCAGGTCAGCCGCGGCACTTTCCGTCTCTCGATGCAAATAGGATAACTTTTCAGTGTTTGACGGCGGGAGAGCGTCCCGCTCCACCATCAACCGCACACGGCGAGACTCAAGTTGCTGGAAGATTTTTTCGGCGTAAGTCCGGTGGTTTTCTTCCAGCTGCCCAGCCTGCTCGGCCAGCAGCAGGCTGCGCTGTGTTTCAGCTAATTTTTCCTGGCATAAGCGATAGGCGGAATCCGCAAGCGGCAGTTTCTCATTCTCTGTTTCGGCTCTTTGCTTGCCAGCTTCGCGAGCCAATCCCGCGCGTTCCAGCTCCCCGCTCCAGTGATTTAAACTGTCAGCAGCATCTTCCCGCTGCTTTTCGTGGTGTTCGAGCTGGGATCTCACCATTGCAATCTGTTGTGCCATACGCTGGTGGTTTTCGCGCAAGTGTCGTATTTGCTGCTCGACTTGCGCCACTTCACCGTTGGCCGCGTAAAGCTCCCCCTGCGCCTGGTGCATGCTATCGCCAATGGCATAATGCTGAGCACGCTTTTCTTCCAGGCGCTTTTCCGCGTCGCGCAGGCTCGCGATCTCGACCTCCAGGGCCGTTTGCAGCGATTGGAACTCTTTTTCCGCAAGGTTGCGCTGCGTGGCGGCTTCCAGTTTACGCGTCCACCACAAAAGGTTCTGCGTCATGTGCAGTTGGGCTTTCATATTCTTGAACCGGCCGGCCGCCTCGGCCTGCTCTTCCAAACGCAGCAGTTGCTTTTCCAACTCCTGGCAAATGTCGTTTACCCGCGAAAGGTTTTCGCGAGCATCGGCCAGACGGGACTCGGTCTCACGGCGGCGCTCTCGATATTTGGAAACCCCCGCGGCCTCCTCCAGAAAAACACGCAGCTCTTCCGGTTTGGCCTCGATGATGCGGGAGATCATCCCCTGCTCGATGATGGCGTAGCCACGCCCACCTATGCCAGTGCCGAGAAAAATATCCGCTACGTCCCGCCGGCGTACATGGATGTTATTGATGTGGTAAGTTGATTCGCCATCCCTCCGCAATACCCGCTTGATACAAATCTGCGCGTAGCTTGACCATTGCCCCGTCACCTTGCCGGGATCATTGTCAAACATCAGCTCCACGCTGGCACGCCCCACCGGCTTACGATTGGCGGAGCCGTTGAAAATGACATCCTGCATAGATTCGCCACGTAACGCGGATGCCCGTGATTCACCCAGGACCCAGCGCACTGCATCGATTACGTTGGATTTCCCGCAACCATTGGGGCCCACAACTCCGACCAGATCGCCCGGAACGGGAATTTCGGTGGGATCAACAAAGGATTTGAATCCAGCAAGTTTGATGTGGGAGAGACGCAATTTATCGTTCGCAACGGTTATAATTGTGGAACCCGAAAAGCCCATCTTAAAGTCGTTTCCGAAAGATGAGCCTCGAGCAAACCATTCTAACCGATTTGACCGAGATAAGAGAATGCCCGGCAGCCCCACAAAAAAACTGGAAATCTTTCCCAATCCGACACCGGCACGGGATTATCATATTCACATGCAAATCCCGGAGTTTACCTGCCTGTGCCCCAAAACCGGGCAGCCGGATTTTGCTACCCTGATCCTGGATTATATTCCGGACAAGAAATGTGTCGAACTTAAAAGTCTCAAGCTCTATATCTGGTCTTACCGTAACGAAGCCGCTTTCCATGAAGCCGTTACCAACCGCATCGTCGATGACCTGGTCGCCATGTTGAAGCCGAGGTACCTGCGGCTCACCGCCAAGTTTTTTGTACGTGGCGGAATCTTCACCAACGTTGTTGTGGATCATCGCAAATCAGGCTGGAAACCGTTGCCGATAGTGGAGCTGGGAAAGTTTAAGGACCAATCTACAACGCACGGTTGAGTTTGCGTAGCGGTAACAACGCTTCTCGTTTATAGTCCTTATCTGAAAACCTGTGCCGTCCACGCTTTTTTAATTATTTCCAATCGGAAACATGCGGATATCACGATCTGCGGTTATTCTGGCAGCCGGCCTGGCGCTGATAACTGCCAACTTCATAGCAAGCGCGGCTGAATCTACTGATCGGCCGATCTTTCAACTCGCATCGGTATCGGTTTCCCAAACCATACCCCTGGCGGAAGAAACACGTAGAATATTCGATACCGTTCCCAACATTGACGGCGAGACCGTCGCTCCCATCGAGGAAACAGACGATTCCGCCACTGATATCACCGACATATCCGCATTTCCAGCTGATCTTTGGGAACGTATACGCAACGGCTTCGCCATGGCTGAAATGGACAGCGAGGAGGTTCGTAACGGTGAGGATTTTTACGTCAGCCGCCCTGAGTACGTGAAACGCATAATCGAACGCAGCAAACGCTATCTGTTTCATATTGTCGAAGAAGTGGAACGCCGTCGTATGCCCGCCGAGATTGCGCTGCTGCCGATTATTGAAAGCGCCTTCAATCCCAGGGCCTACTCTACCAGCCATGCCTCCGGCATTTGGCAGTTCATTCCATCCACCGGCAAAAATTACGGTTTAAAACAAAACTGGTGGCGCGACGACCGGCGAGATATTGTGGCTGCCACCAGTGCCGCGCTGGATTATTTGCAAAACCTCTATAGTATGTTTGGCGACTGGGAGTTAGTGCTGGCTTCATATAACTGGGGTGAGGGCGCGGTGGGGCGCTCGCTCATTAAAAACCGTAACAGTGGGCTGCCGATGGATTTCCGTAATATCAATCTGCCGCCTGAAACCCAGAATTATGTTCCCCGGTTGATCGCGATTAGAAATATCGTCTCTAATCCAGCAGCGTTTGGCGTTGAGCTTGAATTCGTGCCCAACCGGCCTTATTTTGAGACAGTCGCTACGACTCGCCATATCGATGTAGCGCTGGCAGCAGAGCTCGCGGATATTTCCGTCGATGAGTTCAAAGCTCTCAACCCTGCCCACAATCGACCAGTCATAAATGTCAACGGATCCCATCCCCTGCTGCTTCCTGCTGACAAAGTAGAGACTTTTATGACAAATCTGAGAAATTACGATAAGCCGCTGGTATCGTGGCAAGCCCATCAGGCAAAGAAAGGAGAGACCGCAGAAAAAATTTCGGCACGGTATGGCATCAGCGTGCGTCGAATGAAAGAAGTCAACGACATTCACCAGCAAAGCAGCATAACGCCAGGTCAGAGCTTGCTGGTAACGCTTAGCGGTCGTGCCGAGGGATTGTACATTTAGGTGATTATCAACAAAACCGCTGTAC
>JBOIFK010000250.1:0-17428 GCA_050741585.1 Nitrosospira sp. | reverse complement strand
GGCACACTACGCCCGAGGCGGAGCAAGGTGCATCGACTAAAATGCGATCAAACTGCCTGCCGTCCCACCATCCCGCCGGGTGAGCCGCATCGGCGTGGAGGATTCGATGGGGGTTCAGTTCCAATCGCGAGAAATTTTGGGTGATGCGTGCAATTCGCACGATATCATTGTCGAGTGCAGTCAACTTCACGTCCGCTAATTCCAGCAAGTGCGCACTTTTGCTTCCGGGAGCAGCGCAAGCATCCAACACCCGCATGCCATCCTGTACATCCAGCAACGGCGCGGCTAACTGCGCACCCGTATCCTGCACTGACACCAGTCCCTCCGCAAATCCGGGCAGCTTTTCCACCGGCACCGGGGATACCAGTTCGAGCGCATCGTTCCATAATGGCCGGACGTCCATGCCGTTTTGATTGAGCAATTTGCGGTATTTCGTTACACTCCCTTTACGTTGATTGACCCTCAGTATCATGGGCGGATGTTGATTGCCGGCCTCCAATATCGCCTGATAGCATTGTGGATATTGCGTGTGGAGTTTGTCTATCCACCACTGCGGATGAGAGTATCGTCCTACTTCGCTCTCGGCCGCCCGTTGCAGCAGAGTTGCGCGTTGACGTATGAAGTTGCGTAAAATCGCATTGACCAGCCCCTGCGCACCTTTGCTATCCTTCAGGCCGAGAGAAGCGGACACGGCGTTATCCACGACCGCATGCGCGGAAGTTTTACTGTATCCCAGTTGATATAAACCCACCAGTAATAAACAACGTAGATCCTGGTTCCACAGTGGCTTGTTCAACAGCAATTCCAGCAACGCATCGAGTTGGCCATAAAAGCGCAGCACGCCATAGCTCAAATCCTGAATTGCTCCGCGTTGCTGGCTGGAAAGGTCAGTATGAGTACGCCAATAGTCCTGCAAAACCGGGGTCAGGCTCTCGCCAGCCAATACCCTGCCTACTGTTGTGGCGGCGACACGCTGGGTTTTAGTCATTCCGACATTCAGGTTGAAAGCAATCACCCGGTTGCAATGGATGTCCCGAAAGAAATTGCGCTGCAGTCAATTTTTTTCCGCCAGATTTTTGCACAATTTCCAGTGCAAGCAAGCCCTCCCCACACGCAACCACGATGCCGTCGTGCCCTGTGGCAACAATCTCCCCCGGCTTGCCGATCATAGCGGCGGCATCTGCAGCTATGCTTGCTTGCCATATTTTCACAGACATTCCACGTACCCGCGAATGTGCACCGGGGCGGGGATTGAATGCCCGCACCGCGCGGCTGATACTTTCCACGCTTGAACGCCAGTCAATTTCCGCTTCATTTTTTTCCAGTTTGGGCGCATAGCTCGCGGCAGCCTCATTTTGAGGGATTGCGGAAAGTTTTCCCTCTTGCAAACACGTTAGCGCCTCCACGATGCAAAGTGCTCCCAGTAAGGCAAGCCTATCGTGCAAAGTCTGCGCGGTGTCCTCTCGCGCAATTGCAATACTTCGTTGCAACAGGATCGCGCCGGTATCCAGGCCTTGGTCCATTTGCATGATGGAGATTCCAGTTTCCTGATCACCTGCCAATATTGCTCGCTGAATCGGGGCAGCACCCCGCCAGCGTGGCAATAGCGAAGCATGGATATTAAGGCAGCCAAGACGTGGAACAGCCAAGACAGTCGAGGGCAGAATCAATCCATAAGCCGCGACCACCATGACATCCGCATCGATGGCATCCAGTTGTGCATATACCCCGGATTGTTTGAGCGAATATGGCTGCAACAGGAAAAATCCGCGTTGTTGTGCCAGTTGCTTAATCGCGCTTCCAGCGGTCTTCATGCCCCGTCCGGCAGGACGGTCAGGTTGGGTCAACACCAATGCAATTTCATGTTCGGCATCTATCAGGGCTTCAAGCGCAGGGACGGAAAATGGCGGGGTGCCGGCAAAAATAATTTTCATGTTGGGCGCGGTTTAGCCCAGACGCATATGAAGACACGTCTTAAAAAGGCACGACCGTTTCGCTGGATAATTAGTTGACCCACGTTTGACGATAGCCAAAAAGACTGTTGTCACATCGTCTTTCGCAGCTGTTTTTTCAACCTGGTCTGAATACGCGATTGCTTCATCCGCGACCAGTACTCGACAAATACCTTGCCTATCAAATGATCCATTTCGTGCTGAATGCATACCGCCAGCAAACCATCGGCGTTGAGCATATAGGGGCTGCCGTCGCGATCCCATGCCTCAACCGTAATTCGCTCGGCACGTTGTACTTTCCCGAATATTCCCGGAACGGACAGACATCCTTCTTCGCAATCAGATTCGCCGCTACGGGCGGTAATTTCTGGATTGATCAACACATGCAGCTGGTTATGAGCAGCAGAGATGTCGATGACAATGACACGCTGATGAATGTCAACCTGGGTCGCCGCCAGGCCGATTCCGGGAGCGGCGTACATTGTTTCAGCCATATCATCCACTAACGAGCGTATTTCATCAGTCACCTCCGATACTCGGGCTGCTATCGTATGCAGTCGCTCATCCGGGTATCGTAATATCTTCAGAAGCGCCATAAAAAGACTTGCACGTTTAGCAATCTAAATGCAGAATTTGAGCCATATCACCATATCATTAGGATATTTCGCTGTGCCGCCTTTATTGATGAGCCGGGTGGCAAGCATGCGATTTTGACTCGCCATGCATAAGATCATTATATCCCGATTTGGGCAGCGGCTTGTTTTTCAGTCTGCCTGGAGAGACCGCTAATCAGGATTTTTAGAATAGCCCCGATTACTAACGCCGTTGGTTCAGACGATATGCCAAGTCGCTTTGCCCGCATTTTATTAGGATCCGGTACACCTTGCCCTAACGCAATGAACGCAATCGTTCTGAGGTGCGACGCAATGCGGATACTGTGCCATTCATAGATTAATTCTAAAATGAAGCCAATACAGGATATCGAATCCTGGCTCGCCCTTGGCTTGATTAATGGACTCGGTGACGAATCGATACGACGGCTACTGGTCGCTTTTGGCAGTCCTGCTGAAATACTTTCTGCACATGCCGCTTCGCTGGAGCGCGTGGTCAAAAAGAAGGTGGCGTACAGTATCGTTCAAGGAGCGGATAGGGAAAGAATCGCGACCACGCTCAAATGGCTGGAAGATCCGGCAAATTCGATCATTACGCTGGCTGATCCTGATTATTCCTCGCTGCTGCTCAATATTCCGGATCCCCCACCACTTCTCTATCTCAAGGGAAAGCGCGCGCTGCTGAGTTCGCCCATGCTTGCCATCGTCGGTAGCCGAAATGCGACACCTCAAGGTCTTTCCAACGCCGAAGCTTTTGCCGAAGCGGCAAGCAATGCGGGGCTATGCATTGCCAGCGGGCTGGCTCTTGGCGTGGATACCGCGGCCCATCGTGGAGGCTTGCGCGGTATTGCAGCCAGTATTGCCGTTCTGGGAACCGGCCTGGATATGGTCTATCCCGCGCGTAATCGGGAGCTTGCCCATGAACTGGCAGAAAAGGGTGCGCTTATTTCCGAGTTTCCATTAGGGACTCCCGCCGTCGGTAGCAACTTTCCCCGCCGCAACCGCATTATCAGTGGCATGAGCCGCGGCTGCCTGGTGGTGGAAGCCGCATTGCAAAGCGGCTCTCTTATTACCGCGCGGCAGGCATCGGACCAGGGCCGGGATGTATTCGCCATTCCGGGCTCGATTCATTCGCCGTTATCCAAGGGCTGTCATGCGCTTATCAAGCAGGGGGCAAAACTGGTGGAGAGTGCTGCGGATATTCTGGATGAGCTGGGGTATCCGCAGCCCATGCGAAATACCATCAACAATACCGATGAATCAGCTGTAGAGGAACCGTTGCTGCTGAGACATCTCGGGCATGATGCCACCAGTATCGATACGCTGTGTATCCGCAGCGGCTTGACGGCAGAAACGGTATCGGCGATGCTATTGGCGTTTGAGCTGGATGGCGTGGTCGCCAGTCTACCCGGCGGGCGCTACCAGCGGCTTCGGTAGGATATCGCTTAACTGGCCTTAGCCCTTGCTACCTGTATTAATTCTGAAAGGCAGTTGAACCGCAGCAGCGCGCCGGACGCTGGGGCACTTGTAATTCTTGCGTATGTTGGCGCCGCAGGCTATAGAGTTGCTTGTGGCTCAACTTGCCTACGTTCTATCATCCTAAATCCGCCCTGTAGCGAATTCATCAGCCAGTGAAGGTCAGCTGGCAAGAAAAGTCGCTGCGATTCATTGTGTTAAACTAAAAAACGAGCGATCAACCACCGGATTCAGGATCATTATGTACTTTGCTTGGAGCGATCGGGGGTACACTCCATCCTTCTCAAAGTCGCTACTGACGTTCCTCGGACGTTCACGGGAGTTTCATGGGTAAAACTTTAATCATTGCCGAGAAGCCTTCTGTCGCCGCCGATATCGCGCGGGTATTAGGTGGTTTCACCAAGCACACGGATTATTTCGAGAGTGATCAGTATGTGTTGTCATCGGCTGTCGGCCATCTGCTTGAGTTGGCGGTACCCGAGCAATATGAGGTCAAACGGGGAAAGTGGAGTTTTTCCAATCTGCCGATCATTCCGCCTTACTTTGATCTCAATCCCATCGAGAAAACTGAATCGCGTTTGAAACTTTTAACCAAACTCATCAAACGCAAGGATGTGCATTCACTTATCAATGCCTGTGACGCGGGGCGTGAAGGCGAATTGATTTTTCATTACATTGTGCGCCACGTGGGAGTCGAAAAACCAGTAAAACGGCTTTGGCTGCAGTCGATGACGCCTGCTTCCATCCGCGAGGGTTTTACAAAATTGCTTGATGACGTCGCTGTGCAACCGCTGGCGAAGGCGGCTGTGAGTCGTTCGGAAGCTGACTGGCTCGTGGGCATAAACGGTACGCGTGCCATGACGGCGTTCAACTCACAGGAAGGGGGGTTCCACAAGACCACCGTGGGGCGGGTACAAACTCCGACTCTGGCCATTCTGATTGAACGGGAAGATGCTATCCGGAAATTTGTCTCTCGCAGCTACTGGGAGGTGCATGGGACATTTGCTGCCAAGGCAGGCAGATATAACGGGCGCTGGTTCGACGAAAAATTTTCCAAAGACAAAAAGGATGGTGAACAAAAAGCCGAGCGATTGTGGGATCAGAAAAATGCCGAGGCCATCCGCGTCAAATGCCAGGATAAACCCGGTGCCGTCACCGAGGAAAGCAAGCCCACTACGGAAATTTGCCCACTGCTGTATGATCTCACCAGCCTGCAGCGCGACGCTAACGGCCGCTTTGGCTTCTCTGCCAAGACAACGCTCGGTCTGGCCCAAGCGTTGTACGAGAAACACAAGGCGCTGACTTATCCGCGCACAGACTCGCGCGCGTTACCGGAAGACTATATTGTCACCGTTAAGGAGTCCCTGAATTCATTGGAAAAGACGCATTATGGTTTGTTTGCCAAACAGATTCTCAAGGCAGGATGGGTCAAGCCCAACAAGCGGATATTTAATAACGCAAAGGTTTCCGATCATTTCGCCATTATCCCGACCTCGCTTGAGCCCAAAGGGCTGAATGACGCGGAAGCAAAGCTTTACGATCTCGTCACCAAGCGTTTTCTGGCAATATTTTATCCTGCTGCCGAATTCCTTGTTACGACTCGAATCACTCGCGTCGAGAGCGAGCCATTCAAAACCGAGGGTAAAGTCATGGTCAATCCCGGTTGGCAGACGGTTTATGGCAAGGAGGTTCATAGCGAGAGCGCGGATGATAATTCAACCCTGGTCCCGGTGAATCCGGGCGAGCCGGCTCTCGCAGATGAGGTAAAGGTTGTTGCCAATCAAACTCGGCCACCGGCCAGATTCAATGAAGCCACGTTGCTGTCAGCCATGGAGGGTGCAGGCAAACTGGTAGAAGATGAGGATCTGAGGGAAGCCATGAGTGCGAAAGGGTTGGGTACGCCCGCCACCCGGGCTTCGATTATCGAAGGCCTGGTATTCGAAAACTACATGCAGCGTGTGGGGCGGGAATTGCACCCGACTGCCAAGGCATTTTCGCTGATTACATTGTTGCGTGGATTGAAGGTGCCTGAACTTACCTCCCCGGAATTGACCGGGGATTGGGAATTCAAGCTGCGCCAGATCGAGCAGGGCAAGCTCGAACGCAACAAGTTCATGGAAGAAATTGCCGGCATGACACATCATATGGTGGAACAGGCGAAAAGTCACCGCGGTGAAACCATCAGCGGAGATTTTTCCACACTCAAGTCTCCTTGTCCGAAATGCGGTGGCATAGTGCAGGAGACTTACAAGAAATTCCAGTGTCAAAAATGCGATTTTGCACTATGGAAGATACTTGCCGGACGGCAGTTTGAAACAGCGGAAATGGAACAGCTGATCACCCGGCGTGAGGTTGGTCCGCTACAGGGTTTTCGTAGCAAGATGGGGCGGCTATTCAATGCTAACATCAAGCTCACCGACGAATTTGAAATGAAATTCGATTTTGGCGGCGATAGTGAAGAAGGCACGGAAGACATAGACTTCTCCGGGCAGGAGTCGTTGGGAACGTGTCCTCGCTGCGGTGGCAGGGTATTCGATCACGGGATGAGCTACACGTGTGAGAAAGCCGTTGGCTCGGCGCGCACCTGCAATTTTAAAATCGGGAAAATAATTCTCACGCGCCCTATTGAACGCGAGCAAATCGGAAAGCTGTTACATACTGGCAAAACCGATTTGCTGCCAAAATTCATATCCAAGAAGGGCAGGCCATTTTCAGCTTATCTGACGGTTGGTGCGGACGGAAAAGTGGGATTCGAGTTTGAGCCGAGAGAAACAAAGAAGAAAACGGCAGCAGGAGCAACCGAAACCAGGAAACCGAAATCCAAACCATCCACCGCAATCACTGATAAACGGGAAACATAGTCCGGCATGGCGCTGCGGTCATCGTCGGGTTTGGCCGCGCCGTTTCAGTTCGCGGCCATTGAAGCGGCCGCAACCCTATGTCGGCCCTTCATTTTTTATGAGGGTCGCCGATGCCTGATGTTTTTCGATGTAGGAAACAATATCTCCGACGCAAGCGAATCCTTTTGCTTCTTCACCTTCAAAATTAATGCCAAAAGCATCTTCCGCATCGAACAGAAGTTGAATCGTGTCCATGGAATCAAGCCCGAGTTCTTCGAACTTTGAAGATAGGGTGATTGTAGAAGCGTCCAGATTCTCAACTTTCGTGGCGATGAACTGCATAACTTTTGTTTCGATCTCTGCTGTGTCCATATCTAATCTCATTCCTTCATTCAAGGGTTGTGAAAACGATACTTGCATTGTTGCCGCCAAATCCGAAAGCGTTACATAGGCCGTTCCGCGGCTGCTTCTGCCGGGCGTGGTTTGGTGTGTAATCGAGATCGCACTCTGGATCAGCCTCATCAAGATTGATAGTGGGATGTATCGTGCCGGTATGCAGCGCCATGATGGTGGCGATGCTGCCGATTGCAGCCGATGCACCGACGGTATGCCCGATCATTGACTTGGTGGCATTAATCGCGATATCCCGGGCCCGGTTTCCAAAAAGAGATTTAATAGCCCGAGTTTCCACGATATCGCCAAGGGGGGTCGATGTGGCATGTGCATTGATATGATCGATAGAATCCGGTTTCAGGCCGGCATCCTGGATCGCTGCCTGCATTGCCGCTATTTGGCCACCCATGTCCGGCATTACGATGTGTGTGGCATCACATGCTTGCCCATAGCCGGCGAGCCGGGCATATATCTTTGCCCCTCGTTGTTTTGCACCTTCTTCCTTCTCCAGGATGAGCATGCCCGCGCCTTCCGACATGACGAAGCCATCCCGACCCTTGGCGAAAGGCCGTGATGCCCGTACCGGGTCAGTATTGAAGCCGGTAGTTAAAGCATGCAATGCTTCAAAACCGATCATCGTCAGCGGCAGTACACATGCTTCCGCGCCACCGGCAATCACGGCATCTGCCCTCCCTGCCCGTAAAAGATCCAAGGCCACACCGATTGCATTAGCTCCCGAAGAGCATGCGGTGCTGCAGGTCAGATTCACCCCTTTCAGCCGATGTTTGATTGCTATCCAGGCAGCTGCGGCATTTGCCATTGTCCGAGGCACAGTGAAAGGAGGGATTGGCTGATTCCGGAATTTTCGCGCAGCAGAGGATTCAAATGTCGCGAAGCCGCCCATCCCCGAACCTATGCTTACGGCTAACCGTTGCGGTGCATATGCTTCCAGCCCGCCTGCATCCTCAAGGGCGAGGTGCGTAGCCAGCAGCGCGAGTTGTGTAAATCTATCCGTCTGGTCTATATATTTAGCTGACAGAAAGTCAGCGGGGTTAAATCCGGTGATTTCTCCTGCGATTTGAGAGCGTTGACCTGATGCATCAAACGCCCTGATCTTTTGAATTCCACTGGTGCCGTTGACCGCTGCTGCCCAGAACTGGTCAGTGCCTGTGCCAATTGGCGAAACAACTCCCATCCCGGTGACAACTACACGCATATACAGTCAGGATTCATCATAACGGACCGAAAGCATGCTGGCGGGCGTCCGGAATCCTTCCGACAACCCATATTAGACATGATCTATCAAGTACCCAAAGAGGTTGGACGCTTTGTTTTCTCGTTCTATTTTTATCTGCCACTCTGTGAATCCTGGCTTACTGCGCATTAAATATGACAGGGAACAGGTATTTCAATATCGCCCCCATGATCCAGATGATGAGGATTAAACTCGAGATCACCGCGACTCCTTCGGCGAGTGCCGATATGAGAGTTGCACCGAGACTATCAAATTCTTGTTGCCCGGCCTCGTTGCGTCGACGGAGCCGACGTTGCCTCACCCACATTTGCAACATGAAGACGATCGGAATAAGAGCAAGGGAAATGAGTAGGGAATATTCGGGACTGTCCATTAAAAATCAACCTTTTCTCTGTAAAGTGTCGCTAAGGAAAATTTAGTTGCTGTTGTTGCTTGTCTTTTTCTGCCAGTGCATAACTTATTATCAGTAGCGAAATCGGTTAATAAATGCAGGCAATGGGCGGATTTGAGGGAATTTAAGTTGAAAGTGCGGCATATCTCAATGAAAGCGCTCATCGCTCTTAGGGACATTTAGCCCTCTTCGCATCTAAAAGAAAATGATTGCTCTTCTTTGAAGAGGCAGGACATGTCAATCAATGATATCCGAACGCCACAATGGTAAAATTAACAAATTATTTAGTAAATTATCCATTCGAGATCACTGCAGCAGGCTTCTTTTAGTGCAATACAAGATTGCAGAGGTGTGCGACATTGTAAGCCAAGGCACCAATTATACTATCACACGTCATCAAAGGTCATCGAGTTTACGCAGCGATGTGTTACGAGCGCCTTATTTGTTGTTGGTCATAGCTGCAGCCTTTCAGATAGAAACAGTGTTGACGTGACATGATTGAGGGAAACCAGGGGTTGGAAGCGTGCCGGATAAAAACTCAGCAATGGCAGCATGGTATGCATAGACTGCTTTCGATAACATTGGATTTGTTTGATTTCCAGCCTGGCATACTGTCTTCCGGTACAAAATATTCTAGCGATTGCTCGCGTATTTCATTTCTACCATGAATGATAAATCCGGACAGCCAACATCCGCGGCCGTTACCATGCGTCCGGTCACAAATCGTCATGAGATGGGAATATTTATTGATGTCCCATGGCGGATCTACGCGGATGATCCAATGTGGGTGCCGCCGTTACGCTTGGAGCGGCGCCTGCATTTTTCCAGACTGAATCCGTTTTTCAAGCATGGAGAATGGCAGGCATGGGTCGCTTATCGGAATAATCAGCCGGTAGGAAGAATCAGCGCTCAGATTGATCAACTGCACCGGCAACGCTATGGTGCGGATACCGGTCATTTTGGCTTGCTGGAATGCATAGATGACATGGAGGTATTCGCAACGCTGATCCATGCTGCCGAGGCGTGGTTGGCTGCCCGGCAAACCAAGCATGTCAGTGGACCATTCAATTTATCCATCAATCAGGAATGTGGTGTTCTGGTAGATGGGTTCGATACGCCACCGATGGTGATGATGCCGCATTCCCGTCAATGGTATGGTCGGTTGTTCGAAGAGCGAGGCTATCAACCGCTGAAGGATCTGCTTGCATATTGGGTGGAGGTGGACTTCGAAGTTCCCCGTGTGATGACTGCTTTAATCAGGAAATTTTCGAGTCAAATACGGGTTAGGCGGCTACGCCGCAACAAATTTAGCGAAGAGATGGAAATCCTGCGTGATATATTCAATGACGCCTGGTCGGAGAATTGGGGTTTTGTTCCTTTTACCCAGGCTGAGTTTGCCGAGCTCGGTACCAGCCTTCGCCTGCTCGTATCCGATGATTTTATCCAGATTGCCGAGGTTGACGGCATCCCGGCGGCATTTATGGTGGGATTACCCAACCTCAACGAGATTTTCGCCGGGCTTAACGGACGATTATTCCCCTTTGGATGGGTTCGCCTGATCAGGCACCTCAAATCCCGGGGAGTTCTTACGGGCCGGGTACCTTTGATGGGGGTACGCAAGCGATTCCAGAATACCCCGCTCGGCATGGCGCTGGCTTTCATGGTCATCGACGCTCCCCGGCAAATAGCGATCTCACGGGGGGTCCAGGCAGTTGAATTGTCATGGATACTTGAGGATAACAAAGCAATGCGCGGAATTCTTGATAGTATAGGGAGCAGGCAATATAAGCGTTATCGGATATATGGAAAAACGCTGTGATCTGCATGCGACAGGACCATAAGACAGTAGATAATATCAGAGTCAAATTTGAATGAATGAGACGGATCAATTTACCGCTCTGGTGCTGGCAGCGGACCGCACAGCCAATGATCCGATTGCCGGAAAAACGGGCATGGCCTGCAAGGCGATTGCTCCAATCCGCGGAATACCAATGATCATACGCGTATTGGATGCGCTGGAAGCCAGCGGGATGGTGAAAACGATAGTCATATGCGGACCGCCCGCATCAGCGCTTCCCGATTGCCCCGCGTTGGAGGAGCGAATCGGGTGCGGCCGTGTCACATGGTTGCCGAACCTGGATTCCCCCAGCCGCAGTGCCAACAGCGGTCTCTCGCGTATTGACAGGGACGCCCCGGTATTGCTGACGACAGCGGATCATGCGTTATTGACGCCGTCAATTGTGCAGTATTTTTTAGGTGAATCGCAAACGTCAGGCAGCGACGCCACTGTGGGAGTCGTTAAGTATGAAGATGTCGCAGCGGCATTCCCCGGCGTCAAGCGAACCGTAATACGGCTGCGCGATGGCGGTGTCTGCGGTTGCAATCTTTATGCATTTCTCAATAATCGCGGCCGTGGCCTGGTTTCGTTCTGGCAACGTGCGGAAGAACTGCGCAAACGTCCATGGTTATTGATTGCACAGACATTTGGCCCGATGGCTGTTATTTCCTATTTGCTTGGATCGCTGACACTCGGTCGGGCACTCAATGCCGTCTCGGCCAAAACCGGTATCGGGGTGCGGCCGGTATTTCTGCCCTATCCCCAGGCCGGCGTTGATGTAGATAAGGTTGAGGACATGCTGCTGGCGGAATCCGTCCTGGCACGAGTTGCTCCTCTTGCTCGCGAAGAAACGGATTCGCGCGACTTGCTCCCGTAGCGTAAAGATCGTCCCGTCATCAAACCGCCTGGGAGAGTCCGTGAAAATAATAGAACGATATATCACGCGTGAGTTACTGCTGCCGTTTACGGTGGTAATCGTCATCCTGGCGACGTTATTCTCGAGTTTCAGCAGTGCCCGCTTTCTGGCCGGGGCGGTCACGGAATCACTTGGGATTGCCGCCATGCTGAAGCTCGTGCTGCTGAAAACCTTGATTGCGCTGGAGGTGCTGATGCCAATCTCCCTCTACGTCGCTATCGTCATGGGTCTTGGCCGATTGCACAGGGACCAGGAAATTAATGTATTACGTTCTGCCGGTGTCAGCGAACACCGCATTACCTATGCCGTCCTCATCGTTGCCATTCCCGTGGGCATTGCAAGCGGCGTGCTTTCCGTCTTCGCGCGTCCGTGGGCTTATGAGGAAAGTTACATCCTGAACGCGCAGGCAGAGGCCGAGCTAAATATGAACCGATTCCAGGCAGGGCGTTTCTATGGGAGCGAAGGCAGCGGCAGAGTGATCTATATTCAAGCCAAGGATAGCGCCGGCAAGCAAATGAAGGATGTGTTTCATTATATTAACAAGGGCGATAGCAGCGAGATCATTATCGCCAAGGAAGCCCACCAGCAGGAGCCTGCAGCCGGTGAACGTCCGCAAATACACCTGCTTGACGGCGTTAGTTACCGACTCATGCATTCCGCAGCAGGAGATACCGTTGTCCGCTTCGAAAAATTGGTCTATTTTACCGACAGCGGCAATGCACTGGATTACAAACGCAAGGCGGCTGCTACCATGGATCTGGGAAGATCCGATCACTCACGCGACATTGCCGAATTCCAATGGCGGGTCTCACGTCCGATTGCTACCATTCTGCTGGCGCTTATAGCGGTGCCATTTAGCCGTGCTTCACCTCGCCAGGATAAGGGCGACAAGACTTATTATGCTGCGGCCCTGGTTTTTGCGATCTATTATATCCTGAGCGGATTAGCCCAAACGTGGGTGGAGCAGGGCGCTGTCGGCAGATTTCCTGGTGTCTGGTGGTTGTATGTCTTGATGTTCATGGTTGCACTCAGCTTGCTGTCACCGGGTTTCTGGCAGCAGCTATTCCGGCGCAATGACAATCATTAACCGCTACCTTGCCCTGCAGGTTTTAATGGGGCTGGGAATTGCCACTGCGGTACTCCTGCCGTTATTCAGCTTTCTTGATTTGCTGGATCAACTTGATGATGTAGGAAGGGGAACGTATCGCATCCAGGATGCATTCCTGCATACCGCATTACTGCTGCCACGAAGATTTGTCCAACTTGCACCTTTTATTGCGCTGATCGGCAATGTGGTGGCATTGGGACGATTGGCTGTTAATTCAGAGTTGACCGCATTACGGGTAGCGGGTGTTTCTCCAATTCGTATCAGCCTGGCCCCGCTTGGGGTCGGGCTGATTCTCTTGGTGTTCATTGCCATACTTGAACAATTTATTGCGCCACAGCTTCAGCAGAGAGCCATTTCGTCCCGCGCCGTCGCGCTTGACAAGAGCGCGACTCTTGGCAAGCACTTGGGGATCTGGACGCGGGATGAACGGAATATATTACGTATCGGGGAGATGCTACACGCAAAAAAAGCCGCAGATATAGAAGTCATGCATTTTGATGAAAACGGCCTTTTGCTGACCTATACTTATGCTAAGTATGCTGATCTCATCGCTAATGATCTATGGGAATTAAGTGACGTTATCACCAAGACCTTCACGGAAAAGCGCATCGAATCCGTCAAAACCAGCTCGATGAAATGGAGATCGTTTCTGAATCCGGATGATATCTCGACACTGACTAAATCACCGGAGAGCCTTTCCCCCATTGAGTTGTTTCTACATGTGCGTTTCCTGCGTGCCACCGGTCAAGAGGCGGATGCCTACGCGCTGGCTTTGTGGCGAAAGGTCGGAGGCGCATTGACAACGATCGCGATGTTATTGCTTTCCATTCCCTTTGTTTTTGGATCGGTACGCGCAGGTCTTGGCAACAAACTGGTACTCGCATCCATGCTCGGGATCAGTGTATATCTGTTTGACCAGGTTATCGCAAATGCGGGTCTATTGTTGCATCTGAATCCTGCGCTAACTGCTCTTTTCCCCGGGTTAATGTTGATCGTTCTTGCTAATTTCTGGTTGCGGCGGGTTTTCTAGCTGCTTGCTTATTATTTTCCATTAGAGTAGAAGGACTTGGCGCCCATTTCGGGCAGCGTATTGTCATGGCAACGATGTGCATATATTTCGATCTGTTTATTCCTGCATATAGCCGGCAGTCCCGGCGAACATAGCAGGTCATTCAATCATTTCAAATCCCAGACACAGGCAAACGACCCGGAATAACCAATTGATAACCTACATCTATATCCTCGGAGACAACGAGACGAATATCTGGGGCCTGAGTGGCCGCGAGCGGCTGCAACGGATGTTAAAGACATATACGCAGACCAGGCTGGTTGATAGTCCCGAGCAGATTCCGGTAGATGCGCAAGCGTTATTTCTACGGGCAGATCATTTGTATGATGCCAGGGTCCTGACGGCATTGATTAATTCGCGAGTGAGCCTGGTGCTTAACAGCGACGAAGACAGGCTGGTCGCAATCCGGATGACTGACGGAAATGTGCCCCGTGTCCCAGCGGATTTTATGGACGGGGGGCAAGAAGAGGCTTTCTCTGCCCTGCCACGTTATACATTAAAAGATTTGAATCTGTTTGACCTTCAGCAGAATCTCAAGAAAAGAGATCTGCCCTACCTATTCCTTATCAGCAGAGATACCCGCCGGCGGCTGGAGTCGGAACTCTTTGCCCGCTCATACAAAGGCGTGACCGATCTCGTGACGAAATGGCTCTGGCCCATCCCCGCATTCTGGACTGTACGCGCTTGTGTACGCTTCGACATACGGCCAAACCAGGTCACGCTTCTCAGTCTCGTGTTTGCAGTGCTGGCTGGGGTTGCCTTCTGGTATGGCTACTATGGCACGGGTCTGATGATGGGATGGCTGATGACCTTTATGGATACTGTCGATGGGAAGCTGGCGCGGGTCACCGTCACCTCAAGCCGTTTTGGAGATGTGCTCGATCACGGCCTGGATATTGTTCATCCACCGTTATGGTATATGGCCTGGGGTGTAGGGTTGACAGGGTCGCTAGCGGAGGCATCCGACTTGCCGATGATGTGCTGGCTGATACTTATCGGTTACGTTGGCGGCAGACTGTGTGAAGGCGTTTTCCAGTTCTGGATCGCATCATTTGACATTTTTATCTGGCGCCCCCTGGATTCATTTAACCGGCTTGTTACTGCCCGGCGTAATCCTAACCTCATCCTGTTGACATTCGGCTGGCTTATAGGCCGACCGGACATCGGCCTTTGGTCGGTAATTATCTGGCATCTCCTCTCAACCATTTTTCTTGCTGTTCGGGTAATGATGGGCTGGCAAGCACGGCGGTCCCACGGGCCTTTACGGTCATGGTTTGAGGGGATTGTTCCTGGTCAGGAGAAAGGGAAATTGGCGGTTCGTATTTTTGCTCCTTTGGCGGTCGGGATAAATGACAGAAAATCCACGGATTAATAGATTAAGGTCTGGAGCAGCCACGATCGGATTGCTTTTCAATCCTCTCAGCGGACGTATTCGCAAGCGCAAGGATGCAATAAGGCGTGCGCTCGCCGGAATTCCGGGCGCAACCTGCTGTGAAGTCACGAATGCACCTGAGATAAATGCATCCGTGGATGCTTTTATACAGGCAAATATTGATTTGCTGGTAATCGTTGGCGGGGATGGCACTGTACAGGGAGTATTATGTCACTTGTTTGCAACGCAGCCACTCGCCAGGTGGCCTGTGCTCACCGTTATCCCTGGCGGAACAACCAACATGACGGCGCTGGATCTGGGTATCTGCGGTAGACCGGAATTTATCCTCCAGCAATTGAAGGAGTATCTGCTGAAGCAGACATCCCCTGTATTTTTACCGCGCCACGTGCTGTGCATTGAACAAGCGGGGGCGGCAAAAGTTTATGGGATGTTCTTTGGTGTCGGACTGATTGCGCGCGCGGTGATATTTTCTCAGAGCAAGATAAAACAGTTGGGCATTACCGGAGAAATTTATTCAGGTATCATCACATTTGGTTACCTTGTCGGCTTGATCTTCGGGCGTCGTCACGGGGCATGGGCGCCGGTTCGGATGTCGGTTATCGAGGGGAATGTTGAGTTGCATCATGGAACCTACGCATTTCTTTTTGCCAGCACCCTGGATCGCCTGTTATTTGGCATGCGCCCATACTGGGGACAGGAGGAGGAGCCGCTTCATGTTACATTCGTCCGGCAGAAACCGAAACGTCCCTTACGCTCGTTATTGGCGTTACTTTCAGGCCGCGGGGAATTCCTTAAAGGACAAGATGGTTATCATAGTTACAACACCGGCGCGTTGGAACTATTGATAGATGACGATTATATCGTCGATGGCGAATCCTACCGGGCATCAAGCGAAGATGGACCATTGCGCATTACGGCAGCTGGTCCAATTATCTTCCTGGGAGCCGGTAAGGTAAGTTCATAGAAATGACAGACCAGGCCTCGATACTTGATCCACACGTTCCCAACGACCTGGTCGCTGAGATTGCTTCACTGAGTTCAAGGACCGTATCGGCGGATTTTCTCGTTCTGGTTGAGGCATTGAAATTACGGTTCGGTTCATCGCTGGAGGCTGTTCTTCTTTATGGATCCTGTTTGCGATCCCATGATCTTGGTGATGGAGTCGTCGATTTCTACGCTATCGTGAACAGCTACAGTAACGCTTATCCTGAGCGCTATCTTGGTTACCTGAATGCGTGGCTGGCACCAAATGTGTTTTACCTTGAAGTCTCCGCACAGGAAAATAAGCAGGAAAAAAAATTCCGCGCTAAATATGCTGTCGTCTCAGTGGCAGACTTTGAGCAAGGCACCAGGCGTTGGTTTCACCCGTATCTGTGGGCACGTTTTGCTCAACCTTCCCGATTGTTGTATGCGCGTGACGAGATCATTCGCAAGCGTATTTACAATGCGCTGGCCCACGCTGTTGTGACATTCCTCAAAACCAGTCTTCCCATGCTGAATTCATCCGTGGTGAATGTCGAAGCAATCTGGGTCAATGGTTTGACGCAGACCTACGCAGCCGAATTACGGCCCGAACGTGCCACGCGGGCGCAACAACTTGCGCAGATCAATCTGCACGATTACACACGGTTGACCGAGTATGCTGCGCCGGCATTGGTGGGAATGCTGGAAATGTTGCCTGACGGGCGCTATCGGTGCCTGATCGATGCAGCGGACAGTCGGCGTGCGCGATGGCGCTGGCGATTACGGCGCTGGCAGGGAACAGTCCTGTCTGTGCTGAGGCTGACAAAGGCGGCGTTCACCTTCAGCGACAGCATTAGTTATGCCGCATGGAAGATTGAACGCCATACCGGCGTTCGCGTCGAGGTGACGCCCATGTTACGGCGGCATCCGGTGCTATGGGGTGTTAAGGTTTCGTGGCAATTGTTGCGGCGCGGCGTGATACGCTGATATACCTCGCATCTACAAGCAAGTTACTTCCCTGGCAATATCACCCGCATATTGTACTTTCGTCTCCGGCCGCAGCAGTTGCTGCACCGCGGGGCAATCAAGAGAGTACACGGAGATTTATGCCATCAAATTTTTGAATATTTGGGCTTATAACAAAACTGTGGCATTTTAAGTAATGAACCTATGAATAAGTCCCCGCTTCTCGCCAGCAATTAAGGGTCCTTACCCAGATACCCC
>JBOIFK010000249.1:0-16155 GCA_050741585.1 Nitrosospira sp. | reverse complement strand
TTAGTGTAGACCGTTATACTGAGCGGCACAACCTGAGTGCGCTTACAAATAAACCCTACAATAAATCCGGTTTTTGCCCGAGATGAACTTTGAATGCTGCTTAAATTGACAGCAAAGATGAATGTTTTTATAGTCCAGAGCAGTGTATACCCCAGAAGGAGTTTCTGAATAATCTTCTTGCTGGCATGCCACGCCCGGAATGGGAGTGCGGATGGGAAAACAGATTGCCCTGTGTGACTGTTGCATGCCAGTTCTGCTCATCCGTCGAGATTCCATGGCGAGTGGGAAATGAACTCAGAAGTTTCTTGTATCGGCAATTTCCTACAGGAGTGCAAGTATGAATCCTCCCATTTGCATAGCGGTTACAGGCGCCGCCGGCCAGATCGGTTACAGCCTGCTGTTTCGCATTGCCGCGGGTGATATGCTTGGCAGGAATCAACCCGTCATCCTGCAACTGCTCGACATACCCCAATTGCTGCCTTCGCTTAAGGGCGTGGTAATGGAGTTGGAGGATTGCGCGTTTCCGTTGCTGGCCGGCATAGTCGCCACTGATGATCCCAAAGAGGCTTTTCGCGACACCGCTATCGCCATTCTGGTGGGAGCGCGGCCACGCTCAAAAGGGATGGAACGTAAAGATTTACTGGAAGCGAATGGCGCCATATTCACCGTGCAGGGGCGGGCGCTCGATGAAGTCGCCCGACGTGATGTAAAAATCCTGATTGTGGGCAATCCCGCCAACACCAATGCCTACATCGCAATGAAAAATGCCCCCGGCCTGGCTCCGGAGAATTTCTCGGCGATGATGCGACTGGATCATAATCGCGCCTTGTCGCAGATTGCTGCCAAGATTGGAAAACCGGTTTCCAGTGTCAAGAAAATGATTGTCTGGGGCAATCATTCCGCCACCCAATATCCCGACATGAACCATGCCGAAATTGACGGCAGCAAAGCCATTGATCTCCTTAATGAGCCCGGATGGGTAGAAGGCCACTTCATTCCAACCGTGCAAAAACGCGGCACGGTGGTCATCGAGGCGCGCGGTTTATCGAGCGCTGCAAGCGCCGCCAATGCAGCCATCGATCATATCCACGATTGGGTTTTTGGCACGCCGGAAAACGACTGGGTATCGATGGCCATCCCCTCGGATGGCAGCTACGGTATTCCCGCGGGTATTTTCTATGGTTATCCCGTCACTTGTCGGGAGGGTATCTATAAAATCGTTCCCGGTCTGGAGATAAGTGAATTCAGCAAAATGAAAATGCGGGCGACCTACCAGGAGTTATTGGAAGAACGGGATTCCGTGCAACATTTGCTCGAATAAGATCATTTTCTACAATTTAATAATCTTCAGCGCATATGCCTTTCTCCTCAGCCGGCTATCGGTTTCGCACCGCTCTTGATGCCGAGAAGCCATTGCAGGTGGCCGGTTGTATCAATGCATATTCCGCACGGATGGCGGAACGCATCGGGTTCAGGGCAATTTATCTTTCTGGGGCCGGGGTGGCTGCGGGATCACTGGGCCTTCCCGATCTCGCCATTTCTACACTGGACGATGTGCTGACCGATGTACGCCGCATCACTGATATTACTGAAGTGCCGTTATTAGTGGACGCAGATACCGGTTTCGCCGGGGCGGGAAGCATTCTCAATATTGCCCGCACGGTAAAATCGCTGATTAAATCCGGCGCGGGTGCAATGCACATTGAAGACCAAGTTCAGGCCAAGCGTTGCGGTCACCGTCCTGGCAAGTTTATTGTCAGCCAAGAAGAGATGGTGGGCCGCATCAAGGCCGCGGTGGATGCCAGGATCGATCCCGGTTTTGTCGTCATGGCGCGTACCGACGCACTGGCGGTTGAAGGGTTGCAAGCTGCCATAGATCGCGCGTGTCTATATGTGGAGGCCGGTGCAGATATGATCTTCCCCGAAGCCGTGACTGAGCTGGAGATGTACCGGCAATTCGCCACCCTGTTGAAAGTGCCGATCCTGGCCAACATAACCGAGTTCGGCGCGACTCCCCTCTATACAACCGGGGAATTGGCCCGCGCGAATGTTTCGCTGGTGCTCTATCCTCTATCCGCATTTCGGGCCATGAATGCCGCTGCCCTAAAGGTATACCAGGCAATACGCAGCGAGGGCTCCCAGAAGAACGTAGTGGATATTATGCAGACTCGTGCCGAGCTATATGATTTTCTTGACTATTTTGCATATGAGGAGAAACTGGATGGCTTGTTTCCCGCATCCTCCAGGGAATCTGAAAATGAGTGAAGGCACCAAAAGGTCCACTTCCAGGATCAAGAAATCGGTCGTGTTGTCAGGTGTCGTGGCAGGCAACACTGCCATCTGCAGTGTTGGCAGAGCCGGTAACGACCTGCATTATCGCGGTTACGACATTCTGGACGTCGCCGATTCCTGTGAATTCGAGGAAATTGCCTATCTACTGGTTCATGAAAAGTTGCCCACGCTGACGGAACTGGCTGCATATAAGGAAAAACTGAGGAGCCTGCGCGATTTTCCTTCCGGGATTAAAACGATACTGGAAGCAGTTCCCGCAACCGCTCATCCGATGGATGTGATGCGTACCGGTGTTTCCGCGCTGGGTGCAGTATTTCCAGAAGCGGAAAAGCATGCTGTCGCAGGCGCACGTGATCTGGCAGACAGGTTGCTGGCTTGTCTGGGACCCATGCTGCTTTATTGGTATCACTATTCTCATAATAACCGGCGGATTGAAGTCGCCGCCGACGATGACTCCATCGGCGGACACTTCCTGCGCCTGCTGCACGACAAGCCGCCGGCGCAGTCATGGGTGAAGGCGATGCATACATCGCTGGTGCTATACGCCGAGCATGAGTTCAATGCTTCCACGTTTGCCGCGCGTGTCATTGCGGGTACCGGCTCGGATTTTTATTCTGCCATCACCGGCGCTATCGGCGCATTGCGCGGACCGAAGCATGGGGGGGCGAATGAGGCCGCATTCGATATCCAAAAGCGCTACGACAATCCGGACGAAGCGGAGGCTGATATCCGCCGCCGCGTGGCAGACAGGGAAATTATCATCGGGTTCGGCCATCCGGTTTATACCATCGCCGACCCGCGCAACAGGGTCATCCGCGAGGTGGCAAGGAGACTTTCGGCAGAAGCCGGCGACATGAGAATGTTCGGTATCGCCGAGAGACTGGAAACCGTGATGTGGGACACCAAAAAAATGTTCCCAAACCTCGATTGGTTCTCCGCCGTGAGCTATCACATGATGGGCGTGCCTACGGCCATGTTCACGCCGCTGTTCGCGATTGCGCGCACCAGCGGGTGGGCTGCGCACATCATCGAACAGCGTTTGGACAATAAGATTATCCGGCCTTCCGCAAATTACATCGGGCCGGAGAATCGGGAGTTTGCACCAATTTCGGCACGTAGTAGCCGAGCGGATTGAGAAACAAAACAAGCATGGGATTAGGCGATTGCCCGGATGCTGTAGATATTATCGTGTCCGCTCTTTTTTAGAAATTCATGACTTCCTGTGCCATTTGTCGTCCTTTTTCTCGTATTGCTGTTTTACCGCCGTCCAGGCTACTTTGTGCGCAGTTTCTTCGCGTGAGGCGTCGCCCTTGCGATCGGCAGGATTCTTGTATTCAGTCCATGCATTGTTGAAAGCCGCCTGGTATATTTCTTGTGCATGTTTCGGCAATACATTTTTGACGGTATTCGGAAGGTCTTCCAGTGAGTCGTATGGCATGGCATCTCTCCTCATGATAGTTGGACGGGGGTGGGAGTGATCAAATTTAGGGGAGCGACGGACAAGTTTAAAACCAGAGAATGATGGTTCCATCTTAAACAGTTGTAGCCCTTATGTGACGGTTGCCCTCAAGCCGGTCTCTTTACAGTAGTCGCAATGCACGTTTTCCTGGATCTGCTTCGGCTGTTCGTTATTGAGTCGTAAGCCATGGTTCACATTGCTACAGTAGCATAATTGGTGATCCCGCCGTTATGCGCAAAGTTGCAAGGCGGCTACATTGGCGATAAGGCGCTACATGACGGCATGCCTCATATTCTGTTATTCACATACAAGTGCGCAAACACACAGATGCGTATTATTCTCTTCGTAACCGCCGTCACTTTCGTTGGTTGTGCCCACCTTCAACAAACAGATCTGTCTGCTGCTGAAAGCATTGCAAGCTCCGATATGCCGCTTGTGTATCGCTGCAAGAGTGGCCGTAAGGTGAATGCGTCTTATGGCTCCGGCACCACGGCGGTCGTGAAGTACGAGGGTGGAAGGCACAAGATGACCGTGGCTGTTTCGGGCAGCGGTGCACGCTACATCGGCGGTGGACTGGCGTGGTGGACGAAGGGGAGGGAACAAGGTTCGGAGGGCATCTCCCCCGCCATGAGAGAAATAATCGAAATGTGTAGTCAGGCGAGTAGTGGATGAATGTGATAACCATCATAGTTGGATGAGTATTTTTGAATTCTTGCTTCGCGGGAAAGACAATCTTTCTTGTTCGACGGTCAGCTCTATAATAAGTAACCATGTCGTCCCACACCTCCAATATTCGTCCCCAACCTGATCAAGTGCTTAGGGGCATTGCTGATTACGTCGTCAATCACAAGACCTACAGCGATCCGGCTTATGACACCGCGCGTCACTGCCTGATGGATTCGCTCGGCTGTGCGATGGAAGCGCTTACTTACCCGGCCTGCGCCAGGCTGCTCGGACCGCTCGTTTCGGGTACGACCGTGCCCAATGGCGCAAAAATTCCCGGTACCCGGTTTCAGCTTGATCCGATGCAGGCTGCGTTCAATATTGGCACCATGATCCGCTGGCTTGATTTCAACGATACCTGGCTTGCCGCCGAGTGGGGGCATCCGTCGGATAATCTTGGAGGTATACTTGCCGTGGCAGACTGGTGTGCGCGCAACGCCGTGGCGGTGGGAAAGAAACCGCTCACGATGCGCGATGTGTTGAGCGCCATGATCAAGGCGCATGAAATCCAGGGCTGCCTCGCATTGGAAAATAGCTTCAATAAAGTTGGACTGGATCATGTGGTGCTGGTTAAAGTTGCATCCGTCGCAGTAGTGACGCATCTACTAGGCGGCAGCCGCGATCAGATTGTTGACGCGTTGTCGCAGGCTTGGGTGGATGGCCAATCGCTTCGGACCTATCGTCATGCGCCCAATACCGGTTCACGCAAATCCTGGGCGGCAGGCGATGCTACCAGCCGCGCGGTCTGGCTTGCGCTGATTACGCTTAAAGGAGAAATGGGTTATCCATCGGCACTCACCGCCAAAACCTGGGGGTTTTACGATGCGTTGTTCAAGGGGCAGCCATTCAGCTTCCAGAAGCCGATTGAGCAGTGGGGTTCATACGTGATGGAGAACGTATTGTTCAAGATTTCGTTTCCTGCCGAGTTCCATTCCCAGACAGCGGCGGAATGCGCGATGCAGTTGCATCCCCGCGTAAGGGAGCAGATTGATGAGATCGATAAAATTGTGATTCGCACGCACGAAGCGGCGATCCGCATCATCGACAAGAAAGGGCCGCTGCACAATCCTGCCGACCGCGATCATTGCATTCAGTATATCGTTGCCGTATCACTGATTTTTGGTCGACTCACCGCTGCGGATTACGAGGACACTGTCGCAGGCGATCCGCGTATCGACAGGCTGCGCGATAAAATCATTTGTGTTGAAGACCCGCAATTTACCAGGGACTATCACGATCCTGAGAAACGCTCCATCGCTAACGGTATCACCGTGGAATTCAAGGATGGCAGTAAACTGGATGAAGTCGTGGTGGAATACCCCATCGGCCACAAGTTTCGCCGCGGCGAGGGTATTCCGCTTCTGGAAGAAAAATTCAGAACCAACCTCGCGCGCCGTTTTCCGGCAATGCAGCAAAGGGCGATCAATGATCTCTGCATGGATCAAATAAAACTGGAAGCAACACCAGTTAACGCGTTTGTCGATACGTTCGCGATTTAAAAAGGGATGCACCCCTGCCAGTAAATACCAAGCTGCCAACGTACGAGTTCAGTCCGATCCGTGCTCTCTCGTTCCTGGGTTGCATGGGTTTTCTGGCAAAGCGATATTTACATCGAGCAATATTTTAAGGGCGGCAAGTTTTACCTTCCACGACGAACTTGCCGCGGGGTCCATCGATAACCCTGTGACCAGTTGCCCCACGCCATCGACTTGCGCGTGATCACACGCGAGCAGGAAACGCTGCAACTCGTCACTATTCGTAATGCCCGTGCGGCGGACGAATTCCGGGTAATCCTCCCGCAAGTGAGCTGCGAGCCATGCCTGGTCTATCCATTGCTTTGACTGGCCGTAGCTGAAGCAGGTACGTACCGCGAGGTCCACGGCGTCGGCATTGCTCAGGTTTTCAATATTGTCATAACCTTCTCGCTCCAGTCTCAATTCATGGGCGTAGCTCATGCCTGACAGCATGGAAAGCGGTAGCGCACGGTAATTGTCGCCAAAGGTGTTTCTCATTACCTTGAGCACAACACGTTCGATCGCCAGTAAGGCACGTTTTGGATAGAAACCGAAGAAAAAGCTCAAAACAGGAAGCAAGCTAAGGCTCGCGGCGATTGTTGAATCCGTTTCATCGGACCCGCCCTTCGAATCTTCATGGGCAGATGGGGTCTCAGCGGAATCGTTGATGGATTCGGCAACCGGCGCGGCGGCAGCTTTGGAGTCGCCAGGGAAGGCGAAGTCGAACGCAAAGGAGAGCACCAGTGCCAGTATGCTTGCAACAATCATGCGGATGGTTCCATCAACAAAGGTATGGGAAGTCAGGTCCAGCGTGAAGTAAGCGCGCACGACGGAGCCGATGAAATAAATGTAGGCACCGAGGAAACCAAACTGGAAAGCGGTCAGGCTACGGGTAAGATGGGAATAATACGCATCCGGATTTTTCTCGAATAATTCGGTGAAAGGACCCATTGTCAGCATGTTTGCACCAAGGCTGAAGTCCACGCCCCCATCCGCCGAGGAAACGGGTTTGAATAGCAGCAGGATGCAAGTACCGAGAAGCACGACGGTCATGGTCAGCCAGACACTGCCGCGATAGGTGCTGAAGGATGCGCGGCGTCCCATCCTTTTGCGGATTTCACCGCGGCGCTCGGCCGGGACCTCGCGCTGCAACTGGCGTTCTTTCCGGTTGGTCATGCTCTGTATATAGGTCAAGGCGAGCGACGGCACGACCAATACCGCCAGCAGCGTCATGATGAGATTGTATTGAAAAAATACCGGGTCAAACCAATGGGCAACGGCCCGGAAATCACGATACTTGACCCCTTCAGGTCCCAGGGCGGATTCCAGTCCAAGTCCAACAATGAGAAGTATCGGCACCAGGAATACCAGCCAGTCGTACCACGGCATATCCCATTTGTTACCTTCGTTTTGATCCATGCCCTCCTCCTTCAGCTTGTTTTGCTTCCTGCCGACGTTATGGCTTCGGTGGCGGCCCGAGTCCAAAAATGGAGATGATCGAATGGCCGCCCGGACCGGGTATTGGGCAAGTCCAGGCTCCATCCGATAAGCTCCAGGTGGTCAGCGCGCATGACCCCGCGAAATTTTCCCCATTGCGCGGAGTTGACCGGCACCATGCCGTCGTTGTCTTCCCGGAAGACACGCCCATAGGTACGAAACCAGAATGGAAGTTCATGGAGAGGGCGACAGCTCGCGTAGGACGAATAATCGACATCCTCACGGTCCGGGATCGGCATTGCTATGCGCGCATCAGGGGTCAGTTCGCCCAGGCCTGGATTCCCGATGTGCCGGATCCAGGCGGGAATCAGTCCGCGTGACTGGAGAAACCATGATGCCAGGGGTGAGCCCCGATGCGGGGTAGCGACTGTGAGCAGACTTTTTATGCGCCGGTCGGGGTCCAGATGGGTAATCAGATACCTGGCATCGAGCCCCCCCATGCTATGTCCTATCAACGCGAAGGCGGGTGCGCTACTGCGGAAAAGCTGCCGTGAGAGTGCCTCCGCACGTTCAGCGATGGTGCCGGCGGACGGCATTTCCGGTATGAGAGGAATAATATGCATCCGATGCAATGCATGCTCGACACCACGAAAATACGCGATGGGTCCGCGATGCGAAAATCCAAGGAAACCATGCAGCAAGGCCAGTGTGGGAAGAGCCATATACAATGCTCGCTATCAGCTAATCCATCGGATATCGGCGACGTAGATACGCAAGTCTAAAATAGCGATGACTGCGCGCATTTGCGCAAAACAGCTACGTTGCGCGGATGCATGCATTCCTTTTTCATATTATATGATTTTTCCAGATTTGCGCGTTGCCCCGTAATACCGGCAACATTATCATAACCCACAGGCAAGCCCATGGAGGCAGACGACAGATAAGCATGGAAGTGGTTTCCTGTGGATGCTACGATGTCAGCCTTAACGCATGTAGCGCTAGATTGAAGTCCATAATAGAGCGAGAAATTCGTTCCGGAAGACAAAGCTATTTCAATTTTGCGTCGAAACGGGATATGCAACCCACAAATGCCTGTTCTAATTAAAGGGGCAAGATGAAGAAAAGTTGCGACATCACGGGTAAGATCGCGCTTGTCACCGGGGCAAATCGCGGGATCGGCAAAGCAATAGTCGAGGCCTTCCTGCGTAACGGAGCAGCGAAAGTCTATGCCGCTGTTCGCAACCTCGATTCTGCTGTTCCTTTGGTCGAACACTATGGAGGCAAAGTCGTTCCCGTTCGATTGGATCTGGCGGAGCCGGAGACCATCACAGCGATGGCAGAGACAACAAAAGATATTCAGATTGTAGTCAACAATGCGGGAGTGTTTATCGCTTCCACTCCGATGGACAGCGATGCCATCAATTCGCTTGAACTTGGAATCAAGATCAATGTGTTTGGCCTTATTCGGATGGCGCAGGCCTTTGCCCCCATTCTCAAGATAAACGGGGGCGGGGCATTTGTGCAACTCAATTCGGTTGCGTCGTTGAAATGCACTGCCGGCTTCGCGACACATTCCGCTTCCAAAGCCGCTGCTTACTCCATCACACAGGCGCTGCGTGAATTGCTGGATCGACAGGGCACCGTCGTTCTGAGTGTTCATCCCGGTCTCATCGCGACCGACATGAGTGACGCCGCTGGCCTGGCGGGGCTTGCGGAGCCCGCCTCACTCGTTGCCGATGGTATCGTCACCGCATTGAAAGCGGGTGAGTTCCATCTCTTTCCCGACTCGATGGCCAGGCGAATCGGAAGCGCCTACCAGAGCTTTTCCGAAAGCGTAATCGAGGCCGATATTTCAGAATATGGGACGGATGAGGGCAGAAGGGGTGTGAAAAGCTAGCATAAATGTCGCGTTGGTTGCAAGATAGCCTCGGGATGCCTTAAATATCAGGATACCAGGGGAATGATCCCCATCTTTTGCAATGGAGGTTCCGGCTTGCGCGATTTAGAAAATTATTTTGAAGGATATTACCATGATGCATAATCTGTTCAACGCACTGAAAGACCTTGATCTTTCTGCCGGCAAGAAGGCAAAATTCTACTCCCTTCCCGCCTTGGAAGCATCTGGTGTAGGCAAGGTTTCGCGGCTGCCGGTTTCCGTTCGCATCGTGCTGGAATCCGTCTTGCGCAATTGCGACGGTGAGAAGATCACCGAGGCCCATGTGAAACGATTGGCTAACTGGCAACCCGATACCCCTCGGACGGATGAGATCCCCTTCGTTGTATCCCGGATTGTATTGCAGGATTTTACCGGCGTGCCTCTCCTGGTGGACCTGGCGGCGATGCGCGGCGTGGCCAAAAATATGGGCAGGGATCCCCAACTCATCGAACCGCTGGTGCCTGTCGACCTGGTGGTTGACCACTCGGTGCAGGTCGATTACTACGGTAACAAAGAAGCGCTTGAACTCAATATGGAGATCGAGTTCCGTCGCAACAATGAGCGCTACCAGTTCATAAAATGGGGGATGCAGGCATTCGATACATTCAAGGTGGTGCCGCCCGGAATCGGTATTGTGCACCAGGTTAATCTGGAATATCTTGCCCGTGGCGTGCATCAGAAGAACGATGTGGTTTATCCCGACACCCTTGTCGGCACTGATTCGCATACCACCATGATCAACAGCATCGGCGTGGTTGGCTGGGGTGTCGGAGGGATCGAAGCTGAAGCCGGAATGCTGGGACAACCGGTCTACCTTCTTACCCCGGACGTTGTTGGTGTGAATCTGACAGGTCATCTGCGCAACGGTGTCACCGCCACTGACCTGGTGCTGACCGTCACCGAGATGTTGCGTAAAGCCAATGTAGTCGGCAAGTTCGTGGAATTTTTTGGTGAAGGTACCGCTTCGCTATCGGTGCCCGATCGCGCCACCATCGCCAACATGGCCCCGGAATATGGCGCCACCATGGGCTTTTTTCCGGTGGATGATTCTACCATCGAGTATTTCAGAGGGACCGGACGTAGCGATGAGGAGGTCGCCGCGTTTCAATCGTATTTCAAGGCTCAGGAGCTGTATGGTATTCCTCGCAAGGGAGATATCGATTACACACGCGAACTGGAACTTGATCTGGGCACCGTCGCGTCCTCGCTGGCCGGGCCCCGGCGTCCTCAGGATCGTATCGAGATCGGCAACATCAAATCAAAATTCATCGAACTTTTCGCCAAGCCTGTTGCGGAAAACGGTTATGGCAGGAATGCAACGGATCTGAATCAACGCTATGCTGTGCGCAAATGCGATGACGAAGGCATTAACAGGGAGGTTATCGCCGGTAGCTTGGGCCAAGACAGGACTACCTTGCAACCCGGAAGCGCAATGAATCTGGCGGAGATGGTCAATAATCGTCCGATACTGGAAGCAGAAGCAGCGCCGCTGTGTGTATCGAATGGCCCATACGATCTGGGCCACGGGGATGTTCTGATTGCCGCTATCACCTCCTGTACAAACACCTCGAATCCCGCTGTGTTGATCGCGGCCGGATTGCTGGCAAAAAAGGCGGTAGAAAAAGGACTGAAGGTAAAGCACCACATCAAAACATCGCTTGCGCCCGGATCGCGCGTAGTGACTGAGTATCTCGCTGCTACCGGTCTGTTGCCCTACCTCGAACAACTTGGCTTTAATCTGGCTGGCTATGGTTGCACCACCTGTATCGGCAACTCGGGACCGCTGTCCGAACCGATCGAGGAAGCCGTGGTGACGAATGATCTGGTGTGCGCTGCGGTACTTTCCGGCAACCGCAACTTCGAGGCGCGAATTCACCCCAATATCCGCGCCAATTTTCTCGGTTCTCCGCCGCTTGTGGTGGCATATGCCATCGCAGGAACCATAAGCAGGGATCTGATGACCGAACCGCTTGGACTGGGTGAGGACGGCAAGCCCGTCTGGCTCGGTGATATCTGGCCGAGCAATGACGAAGTCCATGGGCTGATGAAATTTGCCACCAATGCAGAAACATTCCGCCGGCTCTACAGCAATCTCACCAAGGATCACCGATTGTGGAACAATGTGTCGTCGGCTTCCGGCGAGGTCTATGATTGGCCGAAATCCACTTATATTGCCGAGCCGCCCTTCTTCCATGGTTTCACCATGCAGCCGGCGCAGCGCGGCGGTGTGCGCAACGCCCGCGCCCTGGGCATATTCGGCGATTCGGTAACGACCGATCACATCAGTCCTGCCGGTGCCATCAAGGATACTTCGCCCGCGGGACAATATCTGCTCGCCAATGGCGTATCAAAGATTGATTTCAATAGTTACGGGGCACGCCGCGGCAACCATGACGTCATGATGCGCGGCACATTTGCCAATGTACGCATCAAGAATCTGATGATACCAGGCAGCGAAGGGGGCATTACCCTGCATCAGCCGGATGGTCAACAAATGAGTATTTACGATGCCGCCATGCGATATATTGCGGATGGCGTGTCCACCCTGGTATTTGGAGGAGAAGAGTACGGCACTGGCTCAAGCCGTGACTGGGCTGCGAAGGGAACCCAGTTGCTCGGCGTAAAAGCGGTCATCGCCCGCAGCTTTGAGCGTATCCATCGCAGCAATCTCGTTGGCATGGGCGTATTGCCACTGCAATTCAAGGACAATGCCAGTGCCCAATCACTGGGCATTAAAGGCGATGAGCAATTCGATCTTCTGGGCCTGGATGATATTCGCCCTCAGCAAAACGTGACATTGGTGATTCATGACAATGACGGTTCACGCCGCGAAATCAGTTTACTGAGCAGGATTGACACAGCGATCGAGGTAGGCTATTACATGCATGGGGGCATATTACCTTTTGTTCTCAGGGAACTCATGACGGTGAATGAAGAATAATTTTTACCGTCATGCGACAAACCGGACTACACAACTCAAGCCAAAACCAGGGGGAGGGCGAATTTGGCTCTCGTTGGATAGTCCGGGGCTCTCCTCAGTTTACAAACCACATTTCCTTGCTGGTGTATCGCTTTGTTACTGCCGGAGCAGGATCGGGGAGGGAACGATTCGGCAATAAGCGATCATATTCATTATTCACGACCCCATAACATTCGCATACGGAATCTTCGATCTCCTCGCGGTCCACGACGGTGATATGGCCACGGCTGTACCGGATTGCCCCGACCGTTTGCAGTTTAAGGGCGGCCTGGGTTACGCTTTCCCGGCGAACGCCCAACATGACTGCTATTTGCTCGTGTGTCATTTGTAATTCATTGCCTGGCGATCGATCGAGGCTCATCAGCAGGAAACGGCATAACTGCTGTTCTATGTTATGGTGCCGGTTGCATACTGCGTTCTGCGCCGTTTGCGTAATCAGCGCCTGAGTGTAATGTAATATCAGTTGCTGTAATTTACCGCACGAATCAAATTCATTTTTCAGTACATTCGCCCGGATTCGATAACCGTTACCCGCGCTCTGCACCATGACCCCAGCCGGCATTCCGCCGCCGCCCAGAAGAGAGGAAAGACCGGCAAAACCTTCATTGCCGATGATTGCAAGCCGAACCGAGGCGCCATTTTCCACTTCATATACCGGTGCAACGATACTGGTGGTTGGAAAGTACAAATGAGTGATGGAAGCACCGGATTCATAAATGACATGCCCCAAGGGCATGAAAATGAACTCAAGGTACGGCAAAAGTCTCGCATAATCTTCCGCAGGCAGGGCCGCAAGAATTCGGTTTTGCTTCGGGCTTTGCAGTGGAAACATAATGAAAATCCCTCCTTATGTCAGGCTGTGTTGCCAAAGGGTATCCTTTGACCACGATGCTATTAAGTCGGCTTATCAAGACAAGGCAAAAGGCCATCCATCAAGCCGCAGCAGACCAGCACTTATCCCCATGTATTTTGTCTCGATGTTTATTTATCCCGTTGGGTACCTCCTGCGAGAGTGGATGTGTAGATTTGGCGCTCAGCTGAAAGGTTCATTTTGTGACCCAGTAGGACCATAAATATAAGTTAAAGCATTTATCATGCCAGTATTAATTAATCATATAAAACAACTAGTAACATAATGAAGATAAAGGGAACGGAACGTTTTTGTTGCTTTCCGGCAACAGAGAATCCACCATGTAACATAACTACTTGAGAATAATCGAATACCTGGTGTCGTCAAATAGAGACGAAACTGAATTAATGTATAATCAGCAGGTTACCGTCCGCCTGAGGCGACCTTCAGTTTTTAGCTGAATCATTCCTGGCCGTCGGTCAGAGATAGGGCGGGTGGCGTTGTTGGCGCTTCGAATATAAGTTTGTGGGTTACAGAAACGAATGAAACGTGGCAGCAGCTTTATCTTTGCGGCAGCGGGTCCATCAATGGCACGTTTAAGCCGGGATCCAGATAGTCATGGTTGAATAAGAGATAAACATGATTCCCTTTCGACACGCGATCGTCCTTGCCATTTTGACAAGTGGTCTGTCCGGTTGCGTCATATTCGCTCCCCGCTATCAGATCACTCATCGTTATGAGCCGCCCACCCATCCCGAGGGGGTCATCTGCCTGGAAAAATGCACCCAGAAGCTGGAGTCTTGTCAGAAAAGCTGCACCTCAACTTATCAGTCATGTTTGAAACGTATCGAGCCGCTGGTGGAGGAAAGATATAATAAAGCGGTAGAACGCTATGAGGGCGAGCTCAATACATACCGTCGGCAGATGAATTCCAGGTACTTGGGGTGGGGACGCGCCGGGTTGGGATGGGGTCGTTCCGCCTGGGGATGGGGCGGCTCGCCTTGGGGCTGGGGGGGGTTTGGGGGCCCATATTATGGCCTGGGATATTCCTACCCTTTTTTTTATCAACCTGCACCGCCGATCAGGCCGGATCGCAACCGGGAGTTTGACCGGCTGCGCTACGAACAATGCGAGGTCGAATGCGGATGCCAATCAGTTCAGGATGCCTGTTTCCTTAGTTGCGGCGGAAGAAAAATCGTGGAAGAACGGTGCATTGCGAATTGTCCCAAGCAGGAATAAGCAAAAATCAGGGGCGCTATTGCATAGAGTCATGAATAGGATCGGGGGCTATAGCGGTCATTTCATATTTGGCCTTAACTCCGGCTCGGATTTGGCGCCCACTTCAAGATTATCTATCAGCCGGATTTTTCCTAGCCTGGCCGCTCCCAGCACCACCATATCCTCATCGCCCACTTGTGCCAGGGCCAATGTGTCGCATTGTCGCACCGCGATGTAATCCACCTTCCAGCCATGGCTGGAAAGATTTTCTTTTGCTTTTTCCTCCAGTGCCTGAAAATTCCTGCTGCCGTCCTCTATTTCCTGCCTGATTTGTGATAATGCCTGGTACAGACGAACCGCCTCGGTACGTTCTCCATTTGAGAGGTAGCGATTGCGAGAACTCAACGCCAGATTATCAGGCGCGCGCACGGTATCGCCTGCGACGATATCGATCGGTAAGTTCAGCTGACGCACCAAGTCACGCATGATATGCAGTTGTTGATAATCCTTTTTACCGAACACCGCTATCTGTGGCTGGACGATATTGAAAAGTTTCAGTACCAACGTTGCCACGCCACGGAAGAATTTGGGGCGAAATTCGCCTTCCAGCGTAGTTGCTATCGAGGGGGGATCCAGCATGAATTCCTGTCGCATGGGATAAAGACTTTTCTCTTCGGGCGCAAATAGTATGGCAACCCCGCGATCTTTCAATAGCTCACAGTCATCCGCCAGCACACGCGGATACCGATCAAAATCTTCGGTCGGCGCAAATTGCAGACGATTGACAAAAATGCTCGCCACCACACAATCCGCTTGTTTTTGAGCGATCCGAACCAGGGACAAATGACCTTCATGCAAGCCCCCCATCGTCGGGACAAAAGCAATGGAAGACTCTCGCTTGAGGCGACTGCGCAGAAGGGGGATGTCGGTGATAACCTCCATGCTCAATCGCTTAGCCTGAATCCGGGGTTGACCGTCCATTTTTCAGCTTGGTGCCATGATTCCCAATGGCTTTTTGCATCACGTGATTTTCGCTTGTTAGTGAGTTCGCTATCGGGGTGGATTCAGGATAATCAGAATGCATGCTCCGGCCCTGGAAATTCTCCGGTTTTGACCGCCTTGACGTAGTTCTCCACCGCCTCGCTGATGCTGCTTGCACCGGTCATGAAATTCTTCATGAACCTGGCTTTCTTGCCGGAATAAAGTCCCAGCATGTCGTACAATACCAGTACCTGCGCCGAGCAATCGATGCCGGCGCCAATGCCGAGCGTGGGAATCGTTAGTTTTCTGGTAACCTTCTTCGCAAGCGTGGCAGGAACAACTTCCATCAAGAGCATTCCGGCGCCCGCTTTCTCCAGAATTACCGCGTCTTCCAGCAATTGTTTCGCCTGGTGGGCTGTCTTGCCTTGCACCTTGTAGCCGCCTAACTGGTTTACCGATTGGGGCGTCAGTCCGATATGGGCGCAAACGGGGATGCCACGCCGGGTAAGAAACGCAACTGTTTCCGCCATGATCGAGCCACCTTCGATTTTTACCATATTTGCGCCTGCGGCGATGAGTTCCGCAGCATTCTCGAAGGTGTCTTCCGGAGTTACCTGGGACGTACCAAATGGCATGTCGGCCATGATGAACGCTTTGCTTGAACCGCGCGTCACGCAACGGGTATGGTAGATCATGTCATCCAGCGTAACGGGCAGGGTGCTTTCCTCACCCTGCAGCACGTTACCCAGTGAATCGCCCACCAGC
>JBOIFK010000248.1:0-4156 GCA_050741585.1 Nitrosospira sp. | reverse complement strand
ACCTTGGTTACGACCTCGTCCAATACTTTTTGGTTAAGCATGATTTTCCTCCATGATTTCTGCTTCTTCACCCGGCCGGATGAGAAGTGATGCGTGCATGATAAAATCTCATACTTCGGACAATTAGGCAATCAGCGGATTTTTATGGAACG
The DNA here is from genome assembly GCA_050741585.1 of Nitrosospira sp. Lineage (GTDB taxonomy): Bacteria > Pseudomonadota > Gammaproteobacteria > Burkholderiales > Nitrosomonadaceae > Nitrosospira. The sequence goes on along the minus strand of JBOIFK010000248.1, from coordinate 4,004 downwards.
TTTGCAACGCCTGGAAAACTGGATCCAGGCACAGCTTCCCGGCAAGTGCTTTACATTGTCACCTGCATCCGCCGACGCGAGCTTTCGCCGTTATTTTCGCGTAATCTTTAGCGGGGCGGGCGAAGAGCCGTTAATCGTGATGGATGCCCCGCCGCGGCAGGAAGACTGCAAGCCTTTCCTGCATGTCGCTGAATTATTCGCCGCGGCAGGCGTGTATGTGCCAACCGTATTGGCGCAGGATCTGGCGGAAGGTTTCCTGCTGCTCTCCGATCTCGGCAGCACCACCTATCTTCAGGCGCTGAATGACGATCCCGGTAGTGCAGAGCATCTATATCGCGATGCGATTGCTGCGCTTCTCAGCATTCAACTGGCGAGCCACCCCAATGTATTGCCGGCCTATGACGAAGCGCTGCTGCTGAAAGAGTTGAACCTGTTTCCGGAATGGTATATGGCGAGGCATTTGCAGGCTGCGCCCGATGCAAAGCAGAAAGCAGAACTCGACGGAGTCTTCAAACAGATCGTGCAAAACAACCTTGCTCAACCCAGGGTGTTCGTGCATCGCGACTACCATTCGCGTAACCTTATGGTTACCACTCCCAATCCCGGAATTATCGATTTTCAGGATGCGGTCTATGGCCCTATCACGTACGATCTGGCGTCGCTGTTCAAGGACGCTTATATTCGCTGGGACGAGGAACGTATCCTGGACTGGATAATACGCTATTGGGAAAAAGCGCGAAAACTCGGCCTGCCGGTAGCTGCCGATTTCACCGATTTTTACCGTGATTTTGAATGGATGGGTGTACAGCGTCATATCAAAGTGTTGGGAATATTCGCGCGCCTGTCGCATCGCGACGGCAAGGATGTTTACCTCACGGATATGCCCCTAGTCATGGAATACCTGCGCAAGGCCTGCGAGCGCTACCGCGAACTTTATCCCCTGCTGATGCTGCTGGATGGGTTGGAAAACAAGACATCGGAAGCGAAAATTGGCTACACATTCTGAATTCAAGGCCATGATTCTGGCCGCAGGGCGAGGCGAGCGCATGCGGCCCCTGACCGATGCGTTACCCAAGCCCCTGCTACGCGTGGGTGGCAAGTCGCTGATTGAATGCCATCTGGAGAACCTTGCGCGGGCGGGTTTCGCCGAAATCGTCATTAACCATGCCCATCTGGGACAGATGATCGAGGCTGCACTGGGCAATGGCGAACGTTATGGTATCGACATCCGTTATTCGCATGAGCCGGCAGCATTGGAAACCGCTGGCGGTATCGCCCGGGCCCTGCCTCTTTTAAAGGACGGATCGAAAAATAATCATGGGGTGCAACCTTTTCTGACGGTTAATGCCGATATCTATTGCGAGATCGATTTTTCCAGCCTGTTACCGGTGCTGCGGCACATGCAGGCCAATCCGGATGAGAATCTTGCATACCTGGTGCTGGTGGATAACCCGGACCATCATCCCGGTGGCGATTTTGTCCTCGATTCCGGCAAAGTGGTCCTCCCAGGGGAAAATAAGCTGACTTTCAGCGGGATCGGCGTCTACCAGCCGATATTTTTCAGGGATGTTTTACCCGGTTCGGTGGCAAAGCTTGCACCCCTGCTGCGCCAGGCAATCGCAGCGGGAAGAATTGGCGGTGAACATTATCGGGGAGCGTGGGTGGACGTGGGCACGCCGGAGCGCCTGCGTTTACTCGATCGTCGCCTGACTGCCTTTAATGCCGCTGACGCACATACAGCGCATATCCGCTAGCATTGCGGCGATGCCGGCCACAGTTAGCGGATATTTTCTCGCGCCACCTTTGCTTTATCCCGCAAATACTGTAAAAATCTTCTTTCATGGTCCCAATCGAATCCTTCAGTGCACGGCGCCGGCATTTGGCATCTCAAATGCAAAAAGGTATTGCCATCATTCCGACTGCGCCGGAACAAGTGCGCAATCGGGATGCATATTATCCGTATCGCTTCGACAGCTATTTTTATTACCTGACGGGTTTCAGCGAGCCGGAAGCGGTACTCGTGATTGTGGCGGGAGTCGATGACGGGGTATCAAAACACATCCTGTTCTGCCGCAATAAGGATTTGGAACGGGAGATCTGGGATGGCTTTCGTTATGGCCCTGAGGCTGCGCGTGAAGTGTTCGGCTTTGATGAGGCCCACTCCATTTTCAAGCTGGACGAGATATTGCCAGAACTGATGGCGGACCAGCCCGCCGTGTACTGTGCGTTAGGGCACGATACGGAATGGGACCGGCGTGTGACCGGCTGGATCAATCTGATACGCCAAAAGGCGCGTAGCGGAGTCGCCGCCCCCACCGGTATTTATGACGTCCGGCGCCTGCTGGATGAGATGCGCCTGTTCAAAAGCGCGGAAGAGCTTCAGGTCATGCGCCGGGCAGCAGAAATTTCCAGCGGCGCCCATCGTCGTGCAATGCGGAAAGCCCGGCCTGGCATGAATGAATATGAAGTGGAGGCCGAACTGTTGCATGAGTTCCGCCGCCTTGGCGCACAAGCGCCCGCATATACCTCCATTGTCGCGGGCGGCGCAAATGCCTGTGTGCTGCACTATATCGAAAACAGTGCCAAGTTGAAAGATGGCGACCTGTTATTGATCGATGCGGGCTGTGAGCTGGACGGGTATGCTGCCGACATTACGCGCACATTCCCGGTGAACGGAATATTCAGTCCAGTGCAAAGGGATTTATATCAACTGGTGCTGTCCGCACAGGCGGCAGCGATAAGTGTGGTACGCGCGGGCAACCCCTGGAATGCGCCGCATGAAGCGGCATTGCAGGTGCTGGCCCAGGGTTTTATTGATTTCGGCCTCTGCCACGGTAGTATCGATACAGTTATACAATCGGAAGACTACAAGCGTTTTTACATGCATCGCACCGGTCACTGGCTGGGTCTGGACGTCCACGATGCGGGCGAATACAAGCATGATGGAGAATGGCGTCCGCTGCAACCGGGAATGACTCTGACGGTGGAACCGGGTTGCTACATTCGCCCGGCGGATAACGTGCCCCGGCATTTCTGGAATATCGGCGTGCGTATCGAAGACGATGTGCTCGTCACGGAAACCGGCTGTGAAGTATTAACGTCGGATGCACCCAAGTCCTTGACGGAGATCGAAGAATTGATGCAAGACCGGAAAGGTTTGGGATAATCCTAAATCCGGTAGTTGGACGGGGTAAGCGTCAAATAATCCAAGACATCGTTATTAATCATAACATTGATCTATTAAATGAGCGGTCAACTACCGGATTTAGGATAATGGACGAGAACAGGAAAATAATCATCAGGCGCATATCCCGGAACAAGGAAACCGGCATTCCGGAAGAAGAGTTTGTGCACGCCTCTTCCCCTGGCCGTTGGGCGACTTACCTTGTCCTCGTTCCTTTATTTATCGTCATGGCCATTTTAGGCATTTTTTTCTTTACCGCTTTCCTTGCCTTGTTCGCTATTGTCGCCATTGGCCTTACGTGCCGGTTGTGGTGGCTGCGCCGTAAACTGCGCCAATCCGCGGCAGCAGAGGAGGGAGAATACGTTGTTATCGAGGATGCCGAAATTGTCGAGGAAAGAACCGGCAAGCCAGATGACAAGTGATTGTCAGCGACGTAATAGGAGCGAATATGAGGCGAATGCAAAATTATTCTATTTTAAAGCGTCATGATTGAAGCGTCATGAGCATTGATCATTACGACTACGACGTTATCATCATCGGTGGCGGCCCGGTAGGCATGGCGCTGGCGCTGGGATTGCGCCACAGCGGCGCGTCCGTGCTGTTGCTGGAGGCGCGGGGATTGCCTGGGAAAACGGAAGACCACCGCCCATTGGCGCTGTCCCATGGCAGCCGGATCATTCTGGAACACCTGGGTGTCTGGAAGACCTTACCGGAAGTGAGTCCCATTACGACCATTCATATCTCGAATCGTGGTGGTTTTGGGCGAACCGTGATGACCGCTGACGACATTGGCGTGCCGGCTTTGGGTTACGTACTGAAT
>JBOIFK010000247.1:0-3426 GCA_050741585.1 Nitrosospira sp. | reverse complement strand
GCCCTAAGGACCATGCAAGAGGGGAGCTCAACCAGCCGCGTGCCGGAGAGCCAACTCCTCCCTTCAGTACGGGATAGCAAGTTGCGGACTTTTGGTATCAAATCCGGCAGGGTGATTTATTGAAGTGCCATTGAAAATCCGTTCGGCATTAGCCGCCTCGTTTTTACTCGGCGCATTTACCGTTCTCGGTTTTGCGCCGTTTTATCTTTTTCCGATTCCGGTTCTCACGCTCGCACTGCTGTGCTACTTCTGGCGCAAGAGCGCGGTGCCCCTGCATGCGGCTTTACTGGGCTTCTCTTTCGGCATGGGCATGTTCAGCGCCGGGGTGACGTGGATCTACGTCAGCCTGCATGATTTCGGGGCGATGCCGATGCCAATCGCAGTGCTTGCGTTGTTCTTTCTGTGCGCCTATCTTGCATTATTCCCCACATTGACAGGCTGGATACTGGCGAAGCTGCATATCATCACCCCCACCGTCTGGTCATTGACCGCCGCCGCGCTGTGGGGGGTATCCGATTGGCTCCGCAGCGTATTGTTCACCGGGTTTCCATGGCTGACACTAGGCTATTCGCAAGCACCGACCAGTCCCCTGGCGGGTTTTGCCCCAGTGGTGGGCGTCTACGGCGTATCACTGATCCTTGTTCTAAGCGCGGCCCTGGTATGTTTGTTTTTTGAAAGGCCATTTCGAAAATGGCGCTATCTGCTGCCCCTCCTGGCAATCTGGATCACCGGTTTCGGCTTACAGCATATCCGTTGGACCGAGCCGCGAGGTGAACCGGTCACGGTGAGTCTGTTGCAAGGGAATATCTCGCAGGATATGAAATGGCGGGACGATCAACTCGCCAACTCCATGGATACATATGCAAGGCTCACGCAGGAAAGCAGCAGCCGCTTGATTATCACACCGGAAATTTCTTTGCCGCTCTACCGTGACGAGGTGCCATCAAGTTATCTGGCGCAACTTGCAACCCATGCCAAGCAGAATAATGGAGATATCCTTGTCGGCATGGTTGAAGCGCCCGGCGGAGGCGGCGAATACTACAATACCATGTTCAGCTTCGGCGCCTCTCCCGATCAGAGTTACCGAAAACACCACCTGGTCCCATTTGGTGAATTTATTCCATTGAAGCCGGTTTTCGGTTGGGTCATCAATGTATTGAAAATCCCGTTATCAGACTTTTCGCGCGGTGGGCTTGACCAGAAGCCCATGAACCTTGCCGGACAGAGGGTAGCGGTGAATATTTGCTACGAAGATGTATTCGGAGAAGAAATAATCAAGCAATTGCCGCATGCCACGTTGCTTGCCAATGTCAGCAACGATGCCTGGTTCGGGCGATCCATCGGACCACGGCAGCACCTGCAGATTTCACAAATGCGCGCAGTGGAGACGGGCCGCTATATGCTGCGCGCCACGAATACCGGCGTTACTGCCATTATCAACGACCGCGGCATCGTGTTGCAGGAAGCGGAGATATTTACCACAACCGCGTTGCACGGCATGGCACAGGGATACACCGGTACAACACCTTATGTCCGTTTCGGCAACAGTCTGGTATTGGGACTCGCCGGGATATTGCTGTTCACTGGCTTGTTGCCGATTTTTCGCGGTGCACACAAAAAGCTGTAGAATTCCGACGTTGCAATCGTTAACCATTATTTGCCATTTGGCGCAGGCGCTTTCATGCTCACATTCCAGGAAATGATTCTCGCTCTGCAGCACTATTGGGATAAGCAGGGTTGTGTGCTACTCCAGCCTTACGACATGGAAGTGGGTGCGGGAACTTCGCATACCGCCACCTTTCTCCGCGCTCTCGGCCCGGAACCCTGGAAAGCTGCGTATGTGCAACCCGCGCGCCGCCCCAAGGACGGACGCTATGGCGAAAATCCCAACCGTTTGCAACACTATTATCAGTTTCAGGTTGTGCTGAAACCCGCGCCCGCGAATATCCTCGAACTGTATCTTGGTTCGCTGAAGGAACTTGGTTTCAATCTGAAACAAAACGATGTTCGTTTCGTTGAGGATGACTGGGAAAATCCGACGCTCGGCGCCTGGGGCCTGGGTTGGGAAGTATGGCTGAACGGCATGGAAGTCACACAGTTCACGTATTTTCAACAGATCGGCGGCATGAACTGCAAGCCTATTACAGGTGAGATCACCTATGGCTTGGAGCGGCTTGCCATGTACCTGCAAGGCGTGGAAAGCGTGTTCGACCTAACTTGGGCGGAGGGACTCTTCTACCGTGATATATACCACCAGAACGAAGTCGAGCAATCCGCCTATAACTTCGAATATAGCGATATGGATTTCCTGCTGAACGCCTTCTCCAGTCACGAAATACAAGCCGGTTATCTGGTGCAACGGGAACTGGCGCTGCCTGCTTACGAACAGGTATTGAAAGCCGCGCACACTTTTAATCTCCTGGACGCGCGCGGTGCGATTTCCGTCACGGAGCGCGCTGCCTATATCGGGCGAATTCGCGATCTTGCACGCAGCGTGGCGCGGGCCTATTACGAGAGCCGGAAACGTTTGGGTTTTCCCATGGCGCCGCCGGAGCGGATCGGGCAATTGATGGAGAAGACCACTTGAGCTCGGCAACCAGGAGTCTGCTCGTTGAGTTGCTCGTTGAAGAGCTGCCGCCAAAATCGCTAAAACAGTTGGGGGAATCGTTTGGAACTCTCATGTTTGACGGATTGCAAAAACTTCGCAATCTTGACGGCAATGCGCAATTGACAATATTTGCCTCGCCCAGAAGGCTTGCGGCGCATATCACCAGCGTCCTGGAAACAGCCGTACAGGAGCCTTGCAGGGTAAAGCTCATGCCGGTATCGGTAGGAATTGGTGCGGATGGAGAATATACGCAGGCATTCCGCAAAAAACTGCAGCAAAGCTGCGGGTACCCGGATGAAGTGTCCCCTTCGGTTCTTGAGGAACGAATCTCCCGTGAGGTTGAGGGAAGGACAGAGTTCCTGTTCCACACCAATGTGGCTGCCGGACACACTTTGGCGACAAATCTGCAACAGGTGCTGGATACCTTGATCACGAAGCTGCCGGTTGCCAGAACGATGACCTACCAACTTGCCGACGGCTGGAGTAGCGCGAGTTTCGTGCGTCCTGCGCATGGACTGGTCGCGCTCCACGGTGCGGAAACCTTACCAATGGTGGAAGTGCTGGGATTGATCGCCGGCAACAAAACGCGGGGCCATCGCTTCGAGGCCAGCATCAATCCGATCGTACTGCGGGACGCCGACAGTTACGCACAACAACTGGAAACAGAAGGTGCAGTCATCGCCAGCTTTACCGCGCGTCGCGCAGAGATTACGAGACAGCTCGCCGTTGCCAGCACCGGGGAGAGTCTCAAGTTCATCGAAGATGAGGCATTGCTGGACGAAGTAACGGCACTGGTCGAGCGGCCTAATGTGCTGATC
>JBOIFK010000246.1:0-7259 GCA_050741585.1 Nitrosospira sp. | reverse complement strand
ACTTCTTGGTCTGTTCAGCCACCCATTGGGTATACTTCTCCGGCTCCATCGCTACCACGACGATCGGCATGTATCCATGCTCCTTGCCGCAGAGTTCGGCACACTGGCCGCGATAGGTGCCGGGCTTTTCGGCCGTGAACCAGGTGTCGCGTATGAATCCGGGGATGGCATCCTGCTTGACCCCGAAGGCGGGCACCCACCAGGCATGGATGACGTCGTTGGAAGTCAGAAGAATACGGATTTTCTTATTGATCGGCACCACCACCGGGTTATCCACTTCCAGCAAATAATTCTCGCCCTTGGGTTCCCTGTTCTCCAGCTGCGCCCTGGGGGTGGACAGACTGCTCAGGAAACTGATCCCCTCCCCCTCGCCTATCAGATAATCGTACCCCCATTTCCACTGATAGCCGGTCGTCTTGATGGTGATGTCCGGACTGGAGGTATCCTTCATGGCGATGACGGTCTTGGTGGCAGGGTAGGCCATGCCGATAAGTATGAAGAAAGGGATGGTAGTCCAGATGATCTCGACCGTAGTGCTGTGATGGAAATTCGCGGCTTTGTAACCCTTATCCTTGCGGTGCTTGAGCACCGAGTAAAACATGGTACCAAATACGCCAATAAAGATTACCAGACAAACCCATAAGACCATCGTATGCTGATCATACGTCTGCCTGGCAATGATCGTCTGCGGCTCCTGCAAATTCAACTGATATGCCGCCATGCTCAGTCCGGAATACAGGCCGAGCGTGAGAATTCCTACCAGGGCTGCTGTTGCTTTACTACTCATATTTTCCCCCACTTGATGACTGATTACAGTACGACCCAATAATTATAAAACCCGATATTGGCCCCGGCTTCCATGGACCGCTTTTTCTTTCCAAAACATTTTTGCTTGGATTGACCCTGCCGGATATCCCGCTACCACACTTTTTTCGCCACAAGATTTGCACTACGCAAATAACCATGTTGCTAATAACGGTAATTGTGTTATTCTATGACCTCATAGTAATTCCAAACACTAAGAATAAAGGCCTTATCTATAAGTTCAAAGTTTCAACTAAAAAATTTTAGAGTTCAATTTTGAATCAACGTCCGGGCAATAAAATTTCTTGCGTAATATCGATTGCGATTAAGGAAAACACCAACATAATTCACACGAAAATATAATCGTAACTTGGAATTTTACGATATGCTTCTGGCTTATTTATTTAAATATAAAAGTATCGCACCGTTGGGTTATTCGATCTTCCCTGCTCAAGAAAGATGTGTTTTTTCAGGACCTTGTTTGTCTTACGTTTTCTAGAAAACTCTTTCTTAAATTCACACCTGCTCCCTTCTATCCGGCACCGCCATCTACCCTGCGAGTCGGGAAAAAAATAGAACAAAATTCTACCACACCAAAATTGGGCGTACAAGAAAGAAACATGATCTTGTTAACCCAAATTAATAATGCCCCTATTCTAAAAAAAGGTATTTTTCCCTCCTTGTAATGTGGTAATTTTACCCTATTTGGATTGTGGAAATATCTGCCAGAAACGGGGATTCCTGCTCTCGCTAGGCAGTCAGTTTCTCCTCTCCCATGCATATTAAAATTCCGAAGCAATCTGCGGTAGAAAGAGCGAAGCAATCAAAAATACCCGGATATGATTATTCGATTGTCAAATCGATTAAGGGTCGGTTTATAGATCCTGGTACCCAGATAGCATATCCTGGTCCAGCAAAGACAAGCTGCCCGCTTGCTTCGTACTTTCCTGTTCTCCCATGAAGGATTCATTCTTGACGGAGCAGCGGGGTTCTGTCTATTATTGCCACGATAAGAACGTGTGTAATCCACAATTTGTTCTTCATTATTTAAGGGATTAAACCCCGGCACTCCGGCATCTTTCCGCGAGATCCCGGCAATCAAATTGAGGACGGAAATGACGGCAACCAGTAATATCATTAGCGCAAGCACCGCTCCGGAACTACAGACATCGGGATGGCTCAATACCACGCAGCCGCTTACGCTCGCCTCATTGCGAGGTAAAGTAATTATGCTGCATACTTTTCAGATTTTCTGCCCGGGTTGCGTACAGATTGGTATTCCACAAGCCCAGAGAATATATCAGGAGTTTGACCCCAAGCGAGTGGCGGTGATCGGCTTGCATACCGTCTTTGAACACCACTCCGTCATGGGTCGTGACGCGCTTGAGGTGTTTGTTCACGAATATCGGCTGAGCTTTCCAATCGGTATCGATAGATATGAAGGGCAGGCCCAGGGTGTGCCACTCACTATGCAGGCATATCAAATGCAAGGAACCCCGACCCTCGTTCTGATTGATAAAACCGGACACGTCCGCTTGCATAAATTTGGCCATGTAAGTGACCTGACCGTTGGGTTCTCGATTGGCGCATTGTTGTCGGAAGAAATCGACGAGCCTGCGGAAATGCCGGCAACCGGGGGAAAGGCCGGAAGTGCTGGTTGTGATATGGACGGATGCAGCACCTGATCAAGGCGGCGAGAGCCGGCGGCCTGCCAGACCTAAGGTCGAAGCGGAAAAGTGAAGTCAGGTCGCAGCAATCCGTACGGACACATCTCGCAGACGTCAGCCGCCCTCCGGCTTATCATCTGGTTTAACCCGCTCTGCAATGCCGGTAAGTACGCCTGCCGTGACCTGGCGCATGAGATCAGTGATGGCGTGAGTCAATTGCATGCCGGCTTCAAACCGGGTCTGCCCGGCCGAAGTTATCTCATGGTTAAAAGCTGTCAGTGTATCTGTCAGCTGGGAACCGACGGCGGTCCCATTGCGCTTCGCGTGCGCAACTAAATCGTATAAGGTTTCGGACACTGCTTTCTGCGCGGTGGAAGCGGAAGCCTGCACGATTTCAAGAAACAAGTCTTCCACGCTTTCCAGTTCGGCGCGCACCCGCGTGAGCTCCTCGTTGGAAAATTTCTGCGCCCGGCCAGTCGCTTCCTCCAACGCCAGCTTCGACGCTTCAGCAAACTGAGCCAGTGCAGCGTCCAGCCCGGCAACGGCATCGCGGATCGGCCTCAATGTGATTTGCGTTTGCTCGGAAGCATGTTCCCGCTTTTGCTGCGCGCCTTCGCGCACCCCTTCCATTACCGCAGTCATGATACGCCGCAGGGATTCTGGGTCGCGGTTTTGCTTGCTGAGCGCCTTGACTGTCAGATCCCGAACCGCCTGCTCGACGTTATCCCCTTGTGCAATAGCGCTGCGTATTTCGGCTTCAAGCGCGGAGATATCCGCAGTTGCGTCATGGCCGGCTGCGCTTCCAGTTTTTTTCTGCATGGTAAAAACCTCCTCATCTGATGAAATAACTGATGCGCAACTTGCTTTTCCGCTCCGCGCTGTAAGCCGCTCAAGGCCGCCCATATAGTGTTGCAGGGCTCTTGGAATCGACACGCTGCCATCGGCATTTTGAAAATTTTCCAGGATCGCCACCAGCGTTCGCCCGATTGCCAGCCCCGAGCCATTGAGGGTATGCAGTAACTCTGGCTTGCCTTTCTCATTGCGAAAGCGCGCCTGCATGCGCCGGGCCTGAAACGCTTCACAATTACTGCATGAGGAAATTTCGCGATAGGTATTTTGCGCGGGCAACCATACTTCGATATCGTAAGTCTTGGTTGCTGCAAAACCCATGTCAGCGGTACATAGCTCCATCAGACGGTAAGGCAACTCCAGTTTCTGAAGGATATTTTCAGCGTGACCGGTAAGTTCCTCCAACGCAGCATAGGATTGTTGCGGATGTACAAACTGCACCAGCTCCACCTTGTCGAACTGGTGCTGGCGAATCATTCCGCGCGTGTCTCTGCCATAGCTGCCCGCTTCAGAGCGAAAACAGGGAGTGTGCGCGGTGAATTTAACGGGAAGTGATTCGAGATCAATAACTTGATCACGCACGATATTCGCGAGCGGAACCTCAGCGGTGGGAATCAAGTATAAGTGATCACCTTCAAGTTCATATTGCGGGTCCGCTGGCAGGCGTGGAGAATCCTCATTCTGCGAATGGCGTTCAGTTGAGCTGAATTTTCTTCGGGGAATCTCGAATAAATCCTGCTTGAATTTAGGCAACTGTCCGGTTCCCCGCAAGCTCTCCGCATTGACCAGATACGGGACATATGCCTCGGTATAACCATGTTCCTGCGTGTGGATTTCCAGCATAAATTGCGCAAGCGCGCGATGGAGGCGTGCAAGTCCACCGGTCATCAAACTGAAACGCGCTCCACTGAGTTTCGTGGCGGTGGGAAAATCGAGTAATCCCAAACCCTCGCCAATGCTCACGTGATCCATCGCCGTAAAATTGAAGGAGCGCGGAATTCCCCAGCGCCGCACTTCCCGATTATCGGTTTCGTTATGTCCCTCTGGCACACTGCCATGCGGCAAATTGGGAATTTGCAATAGCATCTGCTGCAATGCGGTTTGAGTTTCCTCAAGTTGAAATTCGGCCTGTCTCAGTTCGTCGCCGAAATTAGCCACTTCCGCCAGGATACCGGTAACGTCCTCCCCTTTGCTCTTGGCATGGCCAATCTGTCTAGAGGCGGCATTGCGGCGCGCCCGCAATTCCTGCGTATGGATCTGCAGGACCTTGCGTTGCGCCTCCAGCGTATTGAATTCCGCAACAGGAAAAGCATATCCGCGCGTGGCAAGAAGCCTGGTAACCTCCGCCAGATCGGCGCGCAATAACTGAATATCTAACATCCAAACTCCCCGAAATGCATGTGCCGGACTGATAGTCTGGCGAATGCAGACTATCTCATGACTTGTCCTTTGCCTGTTTGTCCAGTTTGCGCAGGTGTGCCAGCCTTGTGGAAATTTTCTCCTCCAGCCCACGTGCGGTTGGTTCGTAAAATTTAATCTCTGGCATGCCTTCCGGAAAATAACTTTCTCCTGCGGCGTAGGCCTCAGGATCGTCATGCGCATAGCGATAGTCGCGTCCGAAGCCAAGGTCCTTCATCAGTTTGGTGGGCGCATTACGCAAATGCTCAGGGACGCGATGCGACTTGCCGCTGCCAATGAAAGACCGGGCTTTATTATACGCAAGATAGGCAGCGTTGCTCTTGGGTGCACAGGCAAGGTACAGGGTTGCTTGCGCCAATGCCAATTCGCCCTCGGGACTGCCCAGGCGTTCATATGTCTCGGAAGCGTCCAGTGCGATCCGCAATGCGCGCGGATCGGCCAGACCAATGTCTTCCACCGCCGCACGGATCAATCGCCGCCCGATATAAAGTGGATCGGCGCCACCGTCCAGCATACGGCACATCCAGTAAAGCGCGGCATCCGGATTGGAACCACGCAGCGATTTATGCAATGCCGAAATCTGATCGTAAAATTCATCGCCCCCTTTGTCGAAACGGCGCATACCGCGAGAAAGCGCGTTGTGGACATAATCCGTCCCAATATCGGCGATACTCTCGCTTGCCGCCGAGGCTTTTATCTGCTCCAGAAAATTGAGTAAGCGCCGCGCGTCACCGTCCGCATATCCGATCAACAAGTTTTTTGCATCATCGGTAAAACACAATTCCCGCAAGGTCAGGTTTTTCGCTCGCTCGAACAGAATCAAGAGTTCGTCTTCGGACAAGGCGGTGAGCACATAAAGCTGCGCCCGCGACAATAGCGCGCTATTGACTTCGAATGAAGGATTCTCAGTGGTGGCCCCGATGAACGTCACCAATCCCTGTTCAACATAAGGCAGGAACGCATCCTGCTGCGACTTATTGAAGCGATGCACTTCATCCACGAACAAAATGGTGTGGCGACCCGATTGCTGCAATAGCACCTGCGCTCGTTCTATCGCCTCGCGGATGTCCTTGACGCCCGAAAATACCGCCGATAGCGCGATGAATTCGGCGTCAAACGCCTGCGCCATGAGTCGCGCCAACGTAGTTTTGCCGGTACCGGGCGGCCCCCAGAGGATCATCGAATGCGGCTTGCCGGATTCGAACGCAAGTCGCAGGGGCCTGCCGGCCCCCAGCAAATGCGGCTGGCCAACAACGTCCTTCAGCGTTTGAGGACGCAACTGTTCCGCAAGTGGCGCTACAGGCTCCCGTTTTCCGAACAAATCAGTCACTGATCACGTCCGCCCCTTCGGGAGGAACAAACTTGAATAACTCCGGTGAAAGTTTGGGGTTTTGCTCCACGCGGGAAAATGTAAGCACGGTCGTCTGGCCAAAATTATCGTGTAATTCCATCGCTTTCAGTACCCCCTCCGGGGTAAACCCCAAACGTACCCAGTCAAAAGTACCCTCCTTGGCTTTGGGCTTCGCTTCGAGCCATTCGGTATCTCCCTTCAGCCCGATTTCATTCAGGTCGAAATTGGCTTCTATGTCGCTGCTGCCCGCAAGCAGCGCCGCGGGGCTGCTACCGATAGCAAGATCGAGCTTGCGCACGGTCACCTGATCAAGATCGTGGTCGTAAAACCATATCCTGGTGCCGTCACCAACAATCAATTGCTCGTATGGTTTTTCGTAAACCCATCGAAACTTGCCCGGACGCTCGAATTGCATGGTACCGCCCCCTCCTTGCACCATGCGCCCGTTTTTGTCCAGAACCGTCTGCATGAATACTGCGCGAACGGTGCGTGTATCCTGTATAAAAGTCTTGAGGCTGCTTATCGCCCCAGCTTCCGCGGTAGAGGTTAATAAACAGAACAGCAGGAAAAAATAGGATCGTTTTATAAAATTCATCGTGTTTTTGACAACATTCAACCCGCCTGCCAGAGATAATTAAACTTCCTTTAACCGAGATAGATCAATTGCGGACTGAACAATGTCCTCATCCGGAAATTTAAATTTAATCGTCGCAAAGTGATAGTTTTGATGGTAGCGCTGCAATTTTACCGGCTTCCAGACTTATATTGGGAGTTTAAAACACTGTGTTTTCTGCCTATTTGCAAAAAGACGCTTACACGAACAGGACATTTGTCTGCGTAGTTGCCGTCAGCCACCGTCATCGCCATGTCTCGGCACGACCAGAAAACGCTGAAAATATCCACAAGAACTTTACGGGAACTATATTAAAAGCCCATGAGTCTAATTTTCGCTGGCGGAATTAAATTATTGTGCCGCTGTGAAGGAATTGTTATTTTTCAATATTGGTTTTAGGAGGTACCTCAAATGGCAACAACACTAGGAACATCAGGCAGCCATGCCGGGTCGAGCGGACGCGATTACGACATGTCGTTGTGGTACGACTCGAAGTGGTACAAGTTTGGGCTGATCACCATGCTGGGCGTGGCGATCTTCTGGATCTGGTTTCAGC
>JBOIFK010000245.1:0-8039 GCA_050741585.1 Nitrosospira sp. | reverse complement strand
TGTATTGGGTTGCGTATAAAGAGATTCTGAAATATTTTCACAATTGCTTGACCAAGCACAAATGGCTTGATATAAAACCAATTGCAAGGGTTTTCTGTAGCTATCTTAACAATAACGAAAGGGGAATCACCGTGAACAAATCTGAACTCATCGATGCAATCGCCAAGTCTTCCGATATCTCCAAGGCCTCCGCAGGTAACGCGCTGGACGGCGCATTATCCGCAATCAAAGCCGCTCTCAAAAAAGGGCAGAGTGTCACTCTTGTGGGATTCGGAACTTTTAAAGTAGGCAAGCGCGCGGCCCGCACCGGTCGTAATCCCCGTACTGGCGCAGCGATCAAAATCAAGGCCGCGAAAGTTCCGAAATTCAGCGCTGGCAAGGCGCTCAAGGATGCAGTAAACTGACATTCTTCCGGCAGGGGTGCTTAGCTCAGTTGGTAGAGCGTCGCCCTTACAAGGCGAATGTCGGCGGTTCGACCCCGTCAGCACCCACCAGCAGACTTACAGCGTTGGAGTGGTAGTTCAGTTGGTTAGAATACCGGCCTGTCACGCCGGGGGTCGCGGGTTCGAGTCCCGTCCACTCCGCCAGATTTTGTGCTCAACCAGGGCGAACGCAAGTTCGCCTTTTTTATTCGTTTTCTGAATACCAATAATGTTTGATTTTGTTCACAAAAAGAAACGGATCGTCCAGGTCATCCTGGCTCTCGCCGCATTGCCATTCCTGTTCTGGGGAATCGAGTCATATCAAAGTAGTGATGGAGGCGGAGATTATCTTGCATTGGCTGCCGGGGAAAAAATCCATCGGCAGGAATTTGACCAGGCACTGCGCAATCAGCAGGAGAGTATGCGAGCCACCATGGGAGAAAATTTCAATGACGCAATGCTGGGTAATCCGGAATTGCGATCTGCGGTATTGGAGGGGCTGATCCAGCAACGCTTGCTGAGGCACGAAGCGGCACGCGTGGGACTGACGGTGCCGGACTCTCAACTGGTACAGGTTATACAAGATATTCCGGCGTTTCAGCAAGACGGTAAATTTTCCAAGCAGCGCTATGAAGAGCTGTTGCGTGACCAGGGGATGAATCCACGGACATTCGAAGCACGTGTGCGCCAGGAAATGGAGCGGCAGCAATTGATTGATGCCTATAGCGGAAGCGGCCTTGTTCCAGTCGCGGTAGCGGAAAGGGTCATGCGATTGGGCAACGAGGAACGTGAAATCAGTCTCGTTCAAATACAACCGGAACAATTCCTGTCGCAGATGAAGCCCGATGATGCGGCCATCAAGTCATATTACGATAGACACCAGGCCGAGTTTCAATTGCCGGAGCAGGTGCGTGTCGAATATCTGGTATTGTCGCTGGACGATTTGACTAAGCAGCTGGAGGTCAGTGCCGACGAAGCAGCAAAATATTTCGACGAGCATAGGGACGAGTTTGGGCAGCCGGAAGAGCGCCGCGCCAGCCACATACTCATAAGTGTGCCTACGACGGCCTCGGACGAGGAGAAGGCCGCAGCACGTGCCAAGGCCGAACAATTGCTTATGCAAATAAAGCAGGCGCCACAAAGTTTTGCTGAACTTGCCAAACAGTACTCACAGGATCCGGGTTCGGCGGCGAACGGCGGTGACCTTGGGTTCTTCGCGCGCAATATGATGGTCAAGGCTTTTGAAGACGCGGTTTTCCAGATGAAGGCGGAGGAAGTCAGTGGTGTAGTCGAAACAGACCACGGTTTTCATATTATCAAGCTCTCTGCGATAAAACCCGCAAAACTGGTGAGTTTTGATGAGGTAAAGAGCCAGGTTGAGGAGGAAGTGAAGAAGCAAAAAGCTGCGAAGGTCTTCGGTGAAATGGCCGAAGGCTTCAGCAATATGGTATATGAGCAAAGCGACAGCTTGCAGCCTGCTGCCGAGAAGTTCAGCTTAACCCCGCAGCGGAGTGACTGGATTGGCAGAAACGCAGACGAGCCACCGTATTTCACCAACGGGAAATTACTGCAAGCCATATTCTCGGAGGATGCGATCAAGAATAAGCGTAATACTGAAGCGATCGAAGTTACGCCGAATACCCTTGTTTCGGCGAGAGTGCTGGAGCACAGGCCGGCGGAGATGCCTTCCATCACTGCGTTGAAGGATAAAATCACCGGGTT
The DNA here is from genome assembly GCA_050741585.1 of Nitrosospira sp. GTDB lineage: Bacteria > Pseudomonadota > Gammaproteobacteria > Burkholderiales > Nitrosomonadaceae > Nitrosospira. Next base: position 5,895 of record JBOIFK010000245.1, on the reverse strand, counting down.
TGTAGCACGCCAGCAGGCGGCTGAGGCGGCGATAAAAGCCGGCAAGGAGAAACTCGCGCAGTTGCAGGAAGGCAAAAATGGAACCGTTGCCTGGGATGCTCCGCGGCAAGTTTCCCGCAAGGATCCGCAAGGTCTCGACAGCGAAATGCTGCGAGCAGTTTTCAAGGCTGAGGCGGCCGGACTTCCCTCCTATGTCGGCGTGGGTAATTCTCAGGGATATACCTTGATCCGGGTGAGCCGTGTCATCGAGCCGCCCCCTGTGGAAGCGTCCGAACGCGAGAGTTTTGCCCGGCAATTGCAACAGATACTTACCCAAGAGGAGCTCACCTCTTACCTTGCCGGCGTCAGGAAACGGTACGACGTGACAGTCAGGAATGATGATTCGGGGAAGGAATAGAGAGCCCTAGTGATGTGCTTTGCAATTGATTGAACCTAAAAACGCGGCTTTTCGCGTCATGCGTCGTTGCAAATCCTCACGATAGATTCGACTATCGCTGTGGTTTGCGCCTGGCCTGACACAAAAAATCCATCGCTTTTATTCGTCCAACCAATTGCGAAGCACACCACCGGTCCATATTTTGCCGCTTCAGCCGTCAGGGTCAATAAGGGTTAATAGGAGAACAACCATAGACCTTCAAATCATCAGGACCTGTTCTCGCCCACCACTTTTTCGCTTCAATCCTCAAGCCGGCACTGCCGGCAATGATCAGGGCTCACCGATGTCGAAAGCAACCGTATTAAATCCGGCATCGACGTGGGTAATTTCGCCGGTGATGCCGCTGGCCAGATCGCTGCACAGGAAAGCGGCAACATTCCCCACTTCCGCGATAGAAATATTGCGCCGTAACGGCGCGACCTTCTCGGTATAGCTCAGCAGCTTCCCAAAATTGCCGATCCCCGCCGCTGCCAATGTTTTGATCGGTCCCGCGGAAATCGCATTGACACGTATTCCCCTGGGACCGAGGCTGGAAGCCATGAAACGCACGTTTGCCTCAAGGCTGGCTTTAGCCAGACCCATTACATTATAGTTCGGCATTACCCGCATTGCGCCCAGATAAGTGAGCGTCAGAAGCGAGCCATTCCTGCCTTGCATCAATGGCATCCCCGCTTTTGCCAGGGCGGCGAAGCTGTAGGAACTGACATCGTGGGCAATGCGGAATGCCTCGCGGCTTATGCTTTCGAGATAGTCCCCGCTCAATGCCTCTCGCGGGGCGAAGGCGATCGAATGAACGATACCATCGAGGCCATCCCAGCGTTGTCCTAAATCGTCGAAACAGCGGGCAATTTCGTCATCATTCGAAACGTCGCAGGGAAACAGTAAATCGCTGTCGAATTCGGCGACGATTTTTTTGACCCGTTCGCGTACGCCTTCTCCTTGATAGGTAAAGGCCAGTTGTGCCCCTTCGCGCCGCATTGCTTGCGCAATGCCATAGGCAATCGAGCGATTGCTAAGCAATCCGGCGATGAGTATGCGTTTGTCGGCGAGAAGTGGCATATCGGCATTTCCTTGGAGGTTGAAGGATTGGGGGATTATAGCTTCAAGTCTTTCCTGCTTGTAGAATCATGCGGGTCGCGAAAGCCGCAGCTTCGAACCTTGCTCCTGATATTTCCGCTACACTATCGCATCAATGAAGGCACTATTCAAATACCTGCTGGCATCGCTTGTGGTCTTGAGTTGCGCCTGTAGCGGTAATGCCTGGAACAATCCTTATCCTGCTGACGACGCGGGAAAAAATATTCTCTATACCGCTTTTGCCGAGCGTCCGAAGCACCTCGATCCGGTGCAGTCGTACAGCTCAAACGAAATTCTGATAACGACGCAGATTTATGAACCTCCGCTGCAATACCATTACCTGAAACGTCCTTATACGCTGATACCATTGGCTGCGGAGAAAATGCCGGAGCCACGATATTTCGACACGAAGGGCGTGCGATTGCATGATAGTGCCGATGCTGCGCAAATCGCCTATACGATTTATGAAATTCCCATCAAGCCTGGCATCCGTTACCAGCCTCACCCTGCTTTTGCCAAGGATGAGCAGGGAAAGTTTCTCTACCATGATTTGAACGCAGAGGATCTGGCCGCTATCTATAAACTTGCTGATTTTCACCATACTGGTTCGCGTGAATTGACCGCTGACGACTATGTTTTTGAGATCAAGCGGTTGGCGCATCCCAAACTGCATTCGCCGATATTTGGCCTGATGTCGGACTACATTGTAGGTCTGAAGGAATACGCCATGACTCTTCAGACTGCCGCCGTGGCGCAGTCCGACGGGCAGGACGGCAATGCTTATCTGGATTTGAACAGGTATCCGCTGGAAGGCGCGGAGACAGTGAATCGTTACACCTATCGCGTCAAGATCAAGGGTAAATACCCCCAGTTCATGTATTGGCTGGCCATGCCTTTTTTCGCGCCCATTCCATGGGAGGCAGAGCGCTTTTACACCCAGAAAGGGCTGGCGGAAAAAAATATTACCCTTGATTGGTATCCAGTGGGTACCGGACCTTATATGCTCACTGAGAATGACCCCAACCGTGTAATGATACTCGAAAAGAACCCCAATTTCCATGGCGAGACTTATCCGCTCGAGGGCATGCCGGAAGATGAGCGGGCGGGTTTGCTGGCGGATGCGGGCAAGCCACTGCCGTTCATTGATAAAGTGATATCCAGCCGTGACAAGGAAAGTATTCCACGCTGGAACAAATTCCTGCAGGGTTATTATGACGCCTCCGCGATTGGCTCCGATAGCTTTGATCAGGCAGTGCAACTGACGGGACAGGGAGAGGCAACCGTGACCGAGGCGATGGAAGATCAGGGTATCCGGTTGGAGATGGCGGTGGCGACTTCCACGAACTACATGGGTTTCAATATGCTGGACCCCGTGGTGGGCGGAATCACCGAACAGGGGCGCGAATCTGCCAGAAAATTGCGTCAGGCGATTTCGATCGCGGTGGATTACGAAGAATATGTTTCGATATTTGCCAATGGCCGTGGTATCCCGGCGCAGGGGCCTATCCCGCCCGGTATTTCCGGACATCGCGATGGCAAGGAAGGGATTAACCCAGTGGTGTACGATTGGGTAAATGGGCGGGCACGGCGCAAACCAATTGAAGCTGCCAGAACACTATTGGCTGAGGCAGGTTACCCCAACGGCATGGACGCCAAAACCGGCGCGCCGCTGGTGCTGTATTTCGATGTCACCGCCAGGGGCGCGGATGACAAATCAGGTCTGGACTGGATGCGTAAGCAATTCCAGAAGCTCAATATCCAGCTAGTGGTTCGAAGCACGGACTACAACCGCTTCCAGGACAAGATACGCAAAGGCAACGCGCAAATCTTCGAGTGGGGCTGGAACGCTGATTATCCCGATCCAGAGAATTTTCTATTCCTGCTGCACGGTCCGCAGCGGAAGGTTGGCAACGATGGCGAGAACGCGGCTAATTATTCCAGTGCTGAATATGACCGCCTGTTCGAGCAGATGAAGAATATGGAAGACAGCCCTGAACGCCGGCAGATCACCTATCGCATGGTCGATATTCTGCGTTACGATGCGCCCTGGCTTTGGGGATACCATCCCAAGGATTACGGGTTGTATCACATTTGGTATGGCAATGTTAAACCGAACAAGCTATCACACAATAATATCAAATATTTCCGTATCGATGCCGACTTGCGGAAACAGAAACGGCGCGAATGGAACGCGCCGGTGCTGTGGCCTATCGCGCTGGGATTGATCGTACTGGTCATGAGCCTGGTCCCAGCCGTGGTCGCTTACCGCAGCAGGGAGCGAGGGGCAGGAATCGCAGGCAAGGAATCGGGAATCGGAAATTCGAGTTCGAGGGGCGGGATTGCTTAATTACATCATTCGGCGTGTATTTTATGCCATCCCCATTCTCATCGGTGTCAATCTGATCACCTTCACCCTATTTTTTGTGGTGAACAGTCCCGACGACATGGCACGGATGCAGTTGGGCATCAAACGGGTCACACCCGAGGCCATCACCAAATGGAAGCAGGAGCGCGGCTACGATAAGCCACTCATGTTTAACGATGGAGAGGAAGGCTTCGGTAAATTCACGCGCACCATTTTTTTCGAGAAGTCGGCCGCCATGTTTGCGTTCCGCTTCGGACGCGCTGATGATGGACGCGATATTGCACACGAAATTAAAACACGGATGGTACCCAGCCTCGCCATTGCGCTACCGGTATTCCTGGTGGGGCTGGGCGTGTACATCGTCTTTGCACTGGCAATGGTGTTCTTTCGGGCCACCTACGTGGATTTCTGGGGTGTGGTATTATGCGTCGCCCTGATGTCCATCTCCAGTTTGTTCTATATCATCGGCGGACAATTTCTGATCAGCAAGTTGTGGCATCTGGTGCCAATTTCAGGCTATGGAGATGGATTGGGCGCCAGCAAATTCCTGATATTGCCGGTCATCATCGGCGTGGTTAGCAGTGCCGGCGCCAACACTCGCTGGTATCGCACCATTTTTCTGGAGGAAATGGGTAAGGATTACGTCCGTACCGCTCGCGCCAAAGGTTTGTCGGAAAGCGTCGTTCTGTTCAGGCATGTGCTCAGGAATGCCATGATCCCAATACTCACCGGCACAGTTGCCGTAATACCCCTGCTGTTCCTTGGCAGCCTCGTTGTCGAATCGTTTTTCGGTATCCCCGGGTTGGGCAGCTACACCATTGACGCAATCAACTCGCAGGATTTTGCCGTCGTACGTGCGATGGTCTTTCTGGGATCGCTGTTGTATATCGTCGGGCTGGTATTGACGGACATTTCCTATACATTGGTAGACCCGAGGATCAGGCTGGAATGATCACCTTGATTCCCGTAGCGGCGAACTCCCAGGAAAGCTGTCAGGTAATGCAAGAATCATTCCGGATCATGATCCTGAACCGGGAAATGAGCGGATCAATCGCCGGATTTGGGATGATATCCAAGTAAGAATGGTCATGGCTTTCAAACCCGTAATTCTCTGGACAGATGCGCTCATTTATTTGCTGGTGGCCGTGATCATCGCCTTTGCCTGGCATGTGCGGCGCAATGAATATTTGCTGGCGCCGTGGCGGCGGGTGGGGCGTAGTACAAGTGGAATGGCGGCGCTCACCGTTTTGATATTTTTTATTATCGTCGGATTACTTGATACCGTGCATTTACGTCCTGCCGTGGAGAATAGTCATAGCGGCAATGGCGAAAAAGCTTACAACGTGGAAGTGTTAAGCCTGCTTGACGTGATTGCAACCCCATTGCGGACACGCGTGGAGAAGACCTATTCCGCACCCTTTGCCGCATTTTTGTATGCCAGAGAAACAATGGAGCTTCCGGATGGGCGGCAAGTGCGGGAATATCCCCGCCTGAAATTCGGTGGGGCGCATTTGCAGGATCCGGAAACACAACTCGTCGCCGACGTAACCTGGAGAGCGGGGACGGGGGCGGGTTTGGGGCTGTTCCTCTGGTGTATGGTTGTGGCTTCGTTAACCATGTTTCTGGCGCATCGTGGTGGCACAAGTTTTTGGGCAGCGTTCTCCGGCGTCTGGCGTGGCGCCACGAAAGTTCCGTGGAATGCCATGTGCATTGTGCTTGCATTGATACTATTGCTGTTCGGTGCTGCGCTGGCGTTATCCACCAACTACCATATATTCGGTACCGACAAGGTGGGGCAGGACGTATTTTATCAGTCGCTTAAAAGTATTCGCACCGGACTGGTGATCGGAACGCTCACCACGCTCATGATGCTTCCCTTTGCATTGCTTCTCGGCATCATGGCGGGTTATTTCAGGGGCTGGGTGGATGATGTTATCCAGTATCTATACACCACGCTGAGTTCAATTCCCGGTGTCCTGCTGATCGCGGCGACGGTATTGATGATGCAGGTCTACAT